>NZ_JBFAXY010000001.1:363310-642106 GCF_040681035.1 Nocardia sp. NPDC051911 | reverse complement strand
CCCGGAGCGGATCATGGGCGCCGCGATGGCCGTCGGCATGGGTCGCTACGCCATCGAACGCGCGGTGGAATACGCCAAGGAGCGGCGGTCGCGCAAACGCGAGCCACAAGAGGGCCGCGAACACGCCGCGCCGAAGGCGTGGCCAAATAACACAGCCCGTGAACACCCAGCGCCGCAGGCGCTGGAAAAATCAACACAGTGAACCGTATGGCGGCGCTGCGCGCCAGGATCGCGGGTGAGGTCGACGCCTCCGAGCGGCGGCGGGCGGAGTACTCCTCGGACGCGTCGAACTATCGGGTTCTCCCGGCGGCGGTCGTCTTTCCGCGGACCGAGGAGGACGTCGCGGTCACCTTGGAGTTCGCCCGAGCCGAGGGGCTGCCGGTGACCGCGCGTGGCGCGGGGACGTCGGTGGCGGGCAACGCGATCGGTCCCGGACTGGTGCTCGATTTCAGTAGGCATATGAACCGGATCGTGGCGATCGATGCGGCCGCGCGCGTGGCTACCGTGCAGCCGGGCGTGGTGCTGTCGGAGCTGCAGCGCGCGGCCCGTCCGCACGGACTGCGCTTCGGACCGGACCCTTCGACACAGAATCGCTGCACGCTCGGCGGCATGATCGGCAACAACGCGTGCGGGCCGCGCGCCGTCGCGTGGGGCCGCACCTCCGACGCGGTGCGCGAACTGCGCATCCTGGACGGCACCCGCACCGAACGCACACTGGCAGCCGACCTGTCCGCGGTGCCGGGTCTCGCGGAATTCAGCCGGGCAAATCTCGCGGTGTTGCGCACCGATCTCGGGCGTTTCGACCGCCAGGCGTCCGGATACGGTTTGGAACATCTGCTGCCCGAGCGCGGCGCGTCGGCGGCGAAGGCGTTCGTCGGCAGCGAGGGCACCTGCGGTCTGCTGCTGGACGCGACCGTCGAGCTGGTCGAGCTGCCCGCGGCCACCGTGCTCACGGTGCTCGGCTACCCGGACATCGCCACGGCGGCCGACGATGTCGCCGCCGTGCTGGCCTGCGCGCCGATCGCGGTGGAGGGCATCGACGCGCGGCTGGTCGACGTGGTCCGGGCGCATCGGGGAACGGTGCCCTACCTGCCGCGCGGTGGCGGTTGGCTGTTCGTGGAGACCGCGGGCGCGACGCAGGCCGACGCGCTGGCCGTCGCACAGCGACTGTGCCGGACGGCGGGCGCGATGGACAGCAGGATCGTCACCGATCCCGGTACCGCCGCGCAGCTGTGGCGGATCAGGGCCGACGGCGCGGGGCTGGCCGGTCGCACGCCGGACGGGCGGCCGGCCTGGCCGGGCTGGGAGGACGCGGCCGTCCCACCGGAACGGCTCGGCTCCTACCTCCGCGATTTCGCCGCGCTGACGCGCGAGCACGGTGTCGACGGGCTGCTCTACGGGCACATCGGCGACGGCTGCATCCACGTCCGCCTCGATCTTCCGATCGCCGACGCGCCGCGGCGCTTCCGCGCCTTCCTGTTCGACGCGGCGGAGCTGGTCGTCCGGCACGGCGGTTCGCTGTCCGGCGAGCACGGCGACGGCCGGGCTCGCTCCGAGTTGCTCTCGGCGATGTACTCCCCCGCGGTGCTCGATGTCTTCGCCGGGTACAAGGCCTTGTTCGACCCCGGCGACATCTTGAATCCGGGCGTGCTCGTCGCGCCGCGTCCGATCGATGCCGACCTGCGGCTGGCCGGACTCGGTGAGGTCGGCACATCGAACGGTTACCCGCTCGGAGAAGACGACGGCGATATGAGCGTCGCGGTGCACCGCTGCGTCGGCGTCGGCAAATGCCGGGCCGACGGTGGTTTCATGTGCCCGTCTTACCAGGCGACCCGGGACGAGAAGGACAGCACACGCGGGCGGGCGAGGGTGCTGCAAGAGGTGGTGCGCGGCGCGCTGCCCTGGTCGTCGGAGGCCGTCGCCGAGTCGCTCGATCTGTGCCTGTCCTGCCGGGCGTGCCGGTCGGACTGCCCGGCGGGCGTGGACATGGCCACCTACAAGTCGGAGACGCTGTATCGCCGCTACCGCCACCGGCTCCGGCCGATCGATCACTATTCGCTGGGCTGGTTGCCTCGGTGGCTGTCCGCCGCGAGCCGGATGCCGCGGGTCGTCAACGCGCTGGCGGGCCGGACCGCGCTGCGTCGAGCCGGGCTGCGGGCGGCAGGCATCGACCCGCGTCGTGAGGTGCCGCGCTTGGCCGCGCGTACGTTCCGCCGCATCTGGCGCGATCTGGACGAAGGCGCGCGCCTGGCCGAGTCCGCCTACGCGCCCGAGGTGCGGGCCGAAAGCGGTGTCTCCGGCGAGGTGATGCTGTGGATCGATACCTTCACCGACGCGTTCGACCCGGAGATCGCCTTGGCCGCGGCGCGGCTGCTTGCCACCTTGGGCTACCGCGTTCGCATCCCCGAGCAACGCGTCTGCTGCGGACTCACCTGGATCAGCACCGGTCAGCTCGACGGCGCTCGCGCGCGGTTGCGGGCCACGTTGACCGCGTTGCAGGAGCATGTGGAGGCGGGTGGAGTGGTCGTGGGACTGGAGCCGTCCTGCACCGCGGTTCTGCGCGCGGACCTCACGGAATTGTTGCCGGACGATCCCAGATCCGCCCCGACCGCCGCCGCGGTGCGCACCTTGGCCGAATTCCTCGCCGATCAGCCCTCCTGGCGCCCCCCGCAGCGCACCGGCCGATCGGTGGTGGTTCAACCGCATTGTCACCAGCACGCGATTCTCGGATTCGATGCCGATCGCCATTTATTAGCCAGTATGGGCGTGACGGTGACGGAAATCACCGGGTGCTGCGGTCTGGCGGGAAATTTTGGAATGCAGTCGGGCCATTACGACATTTCGGTCGCGGTGGCCGAGAGCGGCATGCTCCCCGCGCTGCGCGCCGCGGGAGACGACGCGATCCTCCTCGCCGATGGCTTTTCCTGCCGCACTCAGGCCGCGTCCCTCGCTGGGCGCCGGGCGCGGCATATCGCGCAATTCCTACTGGGCGAGTGACCTTTTGGGGCGCCCGCCGGACAGGCAGGGCGGGCGCCGCGCGGTTCAGCTGCCGAACGGCAGGGTGCCCGGCGGAATCTGGTAGCCCGAGCTGCCCGCGGAAACTCCACCCCAGGCGTTGAGCAGCCAGTTGAGCAGATTGGTGATCATCGAAGAACCTCCGTCATTGCTACTGCCAGATATTTGCCGAACGAAAGCAATATCGCCGTGAATCTCATGCCGTTACATCTGATTGCGAAACCATAATCATGTGCGATCGGTATGAATGGCTTTAGGTGTGGCTCAGATAATAATCCGCGTGTCCCGGTGGAGGGGGACGCGGCGCCGCGCGCCGCACCGGGCAGAATGTCTCGGGTGCGCAGCATGACGGTCGAGCCGGGAGCCAGCCGGACCGTGACCACGGATCGGCCGATCGACCTGGCGTGCACGCTCGCTCCCCTCGGTCGCGGCACCGGCGATCCGTGCCATCGGGTGACCGGCGACGGCGCGCACTGGCACGCCTCCCGTCTGCCGACCGGGCCGGTCACCTACCGCCTCGCCCAGTCCGATCCGCGCACTGTGCGGGCCCGCGCCTGGGGGCCGGGCGCGGCGGAATTCCTCGCGGGTCTCGAGCACATGCTCTGCCTGGACGAGGATGTCTCGGCGTTCCTCCCGGACCATCCGAAACTCGTCGATGCCCATCGCCGTTTTCCCGGGCTGCGCATGCTGCGCACGGGCTTGGTCTTCGAAGCCCTTGTGCCGTCGGTGCTGGAGCAAAAGGTGCACACCGTCTCCGCGCGGGCGTCGTGGCGGAAACTGGTGCGGCAGTACGGCGAACCGGCGCCCGGCCCCGCACCAGAGGGAATGCGGCTGCCGCCGGACGCGGACACTTGGCGGCGAATTCCTTCCTGGGTGTACCACCGGGCCAATGTCGGACCGCAACGCGCGCAGACCATCGTGCGCGCGGCTCGGATCGCCGAATCGCTGGAGCGCGCGGCCCGGGTCGATCCGGTCGAGGCGGCACGAAGGTTGTGCGGTGTCCCCGGTATCGGGGTGTGGACGGCCGCGGAGATCGCGCAGCGGGCTTTCGGCGACGCGGACGCGCTGTCGGTCGGCGATTACCACCTGTCCGCCGCGGTCGGCTGGACTCTGCTCGGCCGTCCCATGGATGACGATGCGATGGTCGAATACCTGGAGCCGCTGCGCCCGCACCGTTATCGAGCGATCCGCCTGCTGGAAATCAGCGGCCACTTCTACAAGCCGAAGTTCGGCCCGCGCACCCCGCTGACCGATCACACCTGGCACTGAGTTCACAGCGGCCCCTCGGCGCGTTCACTTTTCCGCAGTTTTGCCCATTCTTTATCAGTCGGTTCCGGCCGGAGAAAAGCAAAACTATAGGTAGTCGCGCCACACTCGGCCATCGCCGCATTCTCATCGGTACGCGAGCGGTAGCCGGAGGGGTTCCGTATGGCGCGCACTCATCGTCGAACCACACAACTGCAGGGGGTTGTCAGTGGAGCAGAGGCCACTCGGGGATACGCCACGATCCAGATGCCTGTTCTACCGGCGGGAATGCGATCTGCCCGCCGTTGTGGATCCGCCCGAGCTCGGCCGGATCGTGATGCGCGCGGGGTCGGTGTGGGCGTTGACCATGCCGAGCAGCCTGGGTCAGGCGGTCAAGGCGCACATGCAGAGCAAGAGCGTGCGGCTGGGCCCGATCCTGGCGCACCCGCGCTCGAATCGATGGACCTTCCTGATCGCGCCGGACCTGCCGGAAAACGACACGCGCCTGTTCGCGGAGTTGTTCCGGCTCAACGTCTCGGTCTGCCGCACGGGGTCGACGATCGCGTTGCCGTCCCCGACGGCGTCGGTCGGCGCGATTCGGTCTTGGATAGTGCCGCCACGGAACAGGTTTCGCCCGTCCGGCCGGGTGGTCGTCGCGGCCATTCGTGCGTGGGCGGAGCCCGCGCCACGCCGCCGCTGAGCGCAGGCGGCGAATCACGTGGTCGGTCGGAGTACCGGGCCGTTCTTCGTCGGTTGTTCGCCCGACAGCGCCGGTCGGCGGCGGTACTATCGGGCGCGCGTGCGTGCGCCCAGC
Source organism: Nocardia sp. NPDC051911 (assembly GCF_040681035.1). Lineage (NCBI taxonomy): Bacteria > Bacillati > Actinomycetota > Actinomycetes > Mycobacteriales > Nocardiaceae > Nocardia > Nocardia sp. NPDC051911. The sequence goes on along the minus strand of NZ_JBFAXY010000001.1, from coordinate 637,032 downwards.
GGTGGTGCTGGGTTCTCGGTCCGTACACACGTCTCCCACGGCAGATAGCGAAGGAGTCCGTCTCGTGAGCATTCAAGGCAACACGAACATCGACCTGTCCGGCGCCACGTGGCGGAGGGCCGGGGAAGGGGCGGGCAACGACAGCGTCGAAGTGGCGCTGCTCGCCGACGGACACGTGGGAATGCGCAACGGGAACGATCCCGAGGGGCCGGTGCTGATCTTCACGCCCGCGGAGTGGGCCGCCTTCACCGCCGGTGTGCAGGACGGAGAGTTCGACCGGCCGCGATAAGGCACGGCCGCCTTCGAAGATCACGGAATGACACATTTTCGGCAACGAAAAGACGTTTATCGAGGCCGAATACGGGTAGCCCATCATCTGTGGACCGAGGGCTCAAGAGTTCCCATCCCCGGTACCGGAAATTGCGGCCGGACGATTGGGTGGAATGGCTGATCGTCGCGCTGTTGTTCGCGGTGTCGGCGGTCGGAGTCTTCGTCCTCACCAGCTCGCTGTTGTCGGCGCTGCTCGTCGGCATGCTGGTGTGGGTCGTGGCCCTCGGCGTCGTGGCCATGTTGTAAGGGTGCGCCGACCGGCCGGGGATCGCCCCGGCCGGTTGTCCGGCGTCTATCGGCGGAACAGCTTGTTGCCCAGCCAGACCAGCGGGTCGTACTTGCGGTCGGCCACCCGTTCCTTCATCGGGATCAACGCGTTGTCGGTGATCTTGATGTGCTCGGGGCAGACCTCGGTACAGCATTTGGTGATGTTGCACAGACCGAGCCCTTGCTCGTCCTGGGCGAGTTCGGTGCGGTCGCCCGCATCCAGCGGGTGCATCTCCAATTCACTGATCCGCATCAAATAACGCGGTCCGGCGAACGCTTTCTTGTTCTCTTCGTGGTCACGCACCACGTGACAGGTGTTCTGGCACAGGAAGCACTCGATGCACTTGCGGAATTCCTGCGAACGTTCGACGTCGACCTGCTTCATCCGGTACTCGCCCGGTTTGAGATCGGCGGGTGGCGTGAAAGACGGTATCTCCCGCGCCTTTTCGTAATTGAACGACACGTCCGTCACGAGGTCCTTGATCACGGGGAAGGTGCGCATCGGCGTCACCGTGATCACTTCGTCCTGGGTGAAGGTGGACATCCGGGTCATGCACAGCAGGCGCGGCCGCCCGTTCACTTCGGCCGAACAGGAACCGCACTTGCCCGCCTTGCAGTTCCAGCGCACGGCCAAATCGGGCGCCTGGGTGGCCTGTAGCCGGTGGATGATGTCGAGTACGACCTCGCCCTCGTTCACCAGCACGGTGAAATCCTGCAGTTCTCCGCCGTCGAGATCGCCGCGCCATACGCGGAATTTGGCGTCGTAACCCATCGTTACGCCTCTCGCTCCGTCGATTGCCCGGCCGCGGCCGGGTGCCCGGCGAGTTCATCCGGGGTGTAGTACTTCTCGAGCTCGCCGAGATCGAAGAGGGCGAGCAGGTCCGATCGCATCGGGATCTGATCCTTGCGCGTCACGGTGACGCCGGGGATCGGGTCGCAGGCCGTGCCCGGATCCACCGCGCAGACCAGCAGTTTGTTCCGCCAGTCGGGGTCCATCGACGGGTGGTCGTCCCGGGTGTGCCCGCCGCGGCTCTCGGTCCGCAGCAGCGCCGCGTGCGCCACGCATTCGCTGACCAGCAGCATGTTTTGCAGGTCGAGCGCGAGATGCCAGCCGGGGTTGAACTGGCGGTGGCCCTCGACGGTCACCTGGCGGAACCGGGCACGCAACTCGGCGAGTTTGTCGATCGCCTCGCGCACCTCGTGTTCCTTGCGGATGATGCCGACCAGGTCGTTCATCGTCTGCTGCAAATCGGTGTGCAAGGTGTAGGGGTTCTCGCCTTTGCCGTCGGCGGGCGGATCGAACGGCGCCACGGCGGCCTTCGCGGCGTTCGTGACATCGTCGTCCGCGACTGCGGGCCGCTCGCCGAGCTGTTCTACATAGGCCGCGGCCCCGAGCCCGGCCCGGCGGCCGAACACCAGCAGGTCGGACAGCGAGTTCCCGCCGAGGCGGTTGGACCCGTGCATGCCGCCGGAACACTCACCCGCGGCGAACAGACCGGGCACCGTGGCCGCGCCGGTGTCCGGATCGACCTCGACTCCGCCCATCACGTAGTGACAGGTGGGCCCGACCTCCATCGGTTCCTTCGTGATGTCGACGTCCGCCAGCTCTTTGAACTGATGGTGCATCGAAGGCAGTCGTCGCACGATCTCCTCGGCGGGCATCCGGGAAGCGATGTCGAGGTAGACGCCACCGTGCTCGGTGCCGCGCCCGGCCTTGACCTCTTCGTTGATGGCGCGGGCGACCTCGTCACGCGGCAGCAGGTCCGGTGTGCGGCGAGCGGAGTCGTTGTCGCGCAGCCACTGGTCGGCCTCTTCCTCGGTCTCGGCGTACTGCCCCTTGAAGACCGGCGGAATGTAGTCGAACATGAACCGCTTGTCCTCGGTGTTCTTCAGCACCCCGCCGTCGCCGCGTACGCCCTCGGTGACCAGGATGCCCTTCACGCTGGGCGGCCAGACCATGCCGGTGGGGTGGAACTGCAGGAACTCCATGTTGATCAGCGTCGCGCCCGCGCGCAGCGCCAGCGCGTGCCCGTCGCCGGTGTACTCCCAGGAGTTCGAGGTCACCTTGTACGACTTGCCGATGCCGCCGGTCGCCAGGACCACCGCGGGGGTCTCGAACAGGATGAAGCGGCCGGATTCGCGCCAGTAACCGAACGCGCCGGAGATGCGGTCACCGTCCTTGAGCAATTCGGTGATGGTGCATTCGGCGAAGACTTTGATGCGCTTCTCGTAGTCACCGGTCTCGGCGAAATCCTCCTGTTGCAGCGACACGATCTTCTGCTGCATGGTGCGGATGATCTCGAGGCCGGTCCGGTCGCCGACATGCGCGAGCCGCGGGTAGGTGTGGCCGCCGAAATTGCGCTGACTGATGCGGCCGTCCGCCGTCCGGTCGAACAGCGCCCCGTAGGTCTCCAGTTCCCACACTCGATCGGGCGCTTCCTGAGCATGCAATTCGGCCATGCGCCAGTTGTTCAGGAACTTGCCGCCGCGCATCGTGTCCCGGAAATGAACCTGCCAATTGTCCTTCTCGTTCGCGTTGCCCATCGACGCCGCGCAGCCGCCTTCGGCCATCACGGTGTGCGCTTTGCCGAACAGCGACTTGCACACCACCGCGACGGACAGGCCGTGCTCCCTGGCTTCGATGACCGCCCGCAATCCGGCGCCGCCCGCTCCGATCACGACGACGTCGTACTTGTGCCGTTCCACTTCTGCCATGCAGAGAAACTCCTCGATGAGGCGGTCAGTCGATGAACCGCAGGTCCGAAATCGTTTGGCTGGCAACCAACATGACGTAGAAGTCGGTCAGCACGAGCGTGCCGAGAGTGGTCCAGGCCAGCGCCATGTGCCGGGTGTTCAGCTTGGAGACCTGAGTCCAGAACCAGTAGCGCACCGGATGCGCGGAGAAGTTCTTGAGCCGTCCACCCGCGATGTGCCTGCACGAGTGGCACGACAGCGTGTAGGCCCACAGCAGGATCACGTTGACCAGCAGCACGATATTGCCGAGGCCGAAACCGAAGCCACCGGTCTTGCCGTGGAAGGCGACGATGGCGTCGTAGGTGTTGATCACCGAAACCACCAGGGCCACATAGAAGAAGTAGCGATGCGCGTTCTGGACGATCAGCGGCAGCCTGGTCTCACCGGTGTACTTGGCGTGCGGCTCGGCCACGGCGCAGGCGGGCGGGGAGAACCACACCGCCCGGTAGTAGGCCTTGCGGTAGTAGTAGCAGGTCAGGCGGAAACCGAGCAGGAAGGGCAGCACCACGAAGCCCAGCGGCAGGATCGCGGGCAGATCGCCGAAAGGGGTGCCGAAATGGCTGGAGCCCTCGACGCAGGAAGTGCTCAGGCACGGTGAATAGAACGGGGTCAGATAGTGATAGTCCGGGACCCAATATGCCGTGCGCACATACGATCTGATCGTCGCGTAGATGACGAACGCGGCTAGCCCGAGCACCGTGACGAGTGGGGGGATCCACCATCGGTCGGTGCGCAACGTGCGATCCGAGATTCGGGCCCTTGTTCTGCTGAATACGCCGGTGCCCGCTTCGGGGGCGGCGGTCGGTGCGGCACTCACAGGCGGATGCCTCGCTGATCTTGTGTGCGGGTGGTCATCGTTACCTCCGCAATCGAATGTGATGCTGAGCACCATACGACACGTGCGCTATTGATCGAACGGGGTCTCGACAAACATGCCCCGCCGTCAACCGTATGATTTGCGCCACATCAGGCACGCCTCATGCTTGTCTACGCGGGTTCCGGGCCAACCGGACTTTTCGAAGTCACCTTCCGCGAAACAAGATTCGAGCAGGCAAAAACGGAATGCCGTAATTGTCTCTTCAACCGCAGGGTGAAGACATCGATCGTCGGCCATACCCGACCGGAATCAACCTGTTGACCTGCTCGGATGCACCCGGCAACGGGAGGGTGCGACTGGAGCGCCTGTGCAGGCAGCGGCACGCGCCGCGCGGCCTCGCCGGATGTCGGTCTCGATGGTGTGCCCGCCGCGGTGACCGAACGCTCGGTGCGGGAACCGACACGGGTGGCGGTCTCGGCGCTGGTGCGAGGAGAACGACTCGATCGTCGCGCCGGGCAAGGTGAACATCTTCATCGCGCTCGGTGTCCGGCGGGGGTGAGCGGCTTGCGCACCATGGCGGGTCGCTGCACGAACTGTGTCGTGCGGAGGACCGATACGGCTCAGACGTCCATCGCGCGCTGTGCGATCACGGCGGCGCCGTCCGCCAGGCCGCCGGGACCGCGCGCGGCCCGGTGGCACGGGTGCGGCCGCCACGGCAGGCATCGGGCAGGGAGTACCGCGATGGGCGGCGCGCGCCGCCCACCCCGGAACTACTTCGTCCGCGGACGGGAGTGGAAGCCGAGCCCCTCGTCCTGTGCGCCCATCCAAGCGGCCTCGTCGGACTTGCTGTCCGGCACGTAGATGACGTCTTGGGCGGTCCGCCGCACCTCCGGCGGCGGTGACTGCTCGAGTTCGTCGGCGTCGATGGCGAGGCGCTCGAGGTCGTTCTCCAACCGCCGCACCGTGCTGGCGTCGCCGTACTGGGTGCGGAGTACGCCGATGGATTGCCGGAGTTGGCCGACCGCGTAGCGTAGTTCCGCGAATTCGCTGCGAGTCATCGATACCTCCTGGATTCCCTGGCGGACATGCGAACTCGGTGCCGTGACGCGCGGTTGCCCGTTTGCCTTGGGGTGCGCTGTACCGAGCCGTGTGACCCACCACACAACGTGATCTACAACACAGTACCGAAAGAATTCGATCCTGGCTCGCGTGCGGTCGAAATCCGATGGTTGCCGCCCGCTTGCCGAGCTCAGCCCGCTGCGGCGTACCCGGCGCCCGACGGCGCCGCGGCGAACGCGCGTTCGGCGAGTCCGGCGATGGACAGCGCGACTTCTTCGGCCCGCTCGAGCAGCACGCTGTGCCCGGCGCCTTCGAGCCGGACCAGTTCGGAACCGGCCAGCTGGGAGGCCAGCGCCACCGAGTGCGCGAACGGGAAGATGAGGTCCGCCGAGCCCGCCAGCACCAGCGTGGGAATCGCGCCGAGCCGGTGCAGAGTCGCCGTCTCGTCGAAGGTGATCAGCGAGTGCAGGAATCCGGCCATGGTCAGCAGCGGCGTGTCGTTCAGCATGGCCGTGGCCAGCGCGGCGATCCGCGGGTTCACCTTCCTGGTGCCGAATTCGGCCTCGCGCAGGATCGGCGTGAACAGGCGGCGGGTCAGGTGCCTGGACGCCTGCATCACCCTCGGGGCGTGCGTGACGGCGGCTTGCAGCGAGTTCACCGCCCGCCGGTTCAACAGGCGCGCCAGCCCCACCTCGGTGATCCCGGCGGCAGCGGCCGCGAGCAACCCGACGCCCGCGATCCGCGTGCCGATGGCCTGCGGGTAGAGCCGGGCGTAGGCGAGCACGACCATCGCGCCCATCGAGTGGCCGACCAGGATCACCGGACCGGCCGGCGCGACCGTCCGCAACACGGTGTCCAGGTCGTGCCCGAGCTGTTCGATGGTGTAGGTCGACGGATGCGCCACCCCGGATTCGCCGTGGCCGCGGTGATCGTAGAACACCATCCTGGTGTCGTCTCCCCACTGCCGCAGGAGGTGCTCGCGCAGGTAGATCCAGGATTCGGTGCGCAGGCAGTGGCCGTGCACGAAGACGACGGTCGCGAGGGCGTCGTCGCCGCCGAAGACGCGGACCGCGAGGGGAACGCCGTCTTCGGCCGACACTGTGACGTGGTGGCCGTCGTGATCTACGGCGCGGCGGGCGATGGTCGTGGACATGGCACCCTCCTGTGGGCGCGGCGCATGTTCGGCGCCTCTTGCCCAGATGTCGCACTGGATTTCCGCCCCGTTAACCCCCTACACCTGCCGTTACGTACACGTTGTCCAACCGACGCTGCCGGTCGATCGAGCAGCTGGCTTCGCTCGCGCAGAAAAATCTACTAAATAGTAGTCGGAGAACTAGATAGCTTTAGATTGCCCTGATCGCTATGGGCGGCACGCTCGCGAGAAATATCTGCGGTTCTCTAGGAGAATTCCGATATTGGCGAATAGTTCGCGAGCGACCGCCCGCCGCACGCTCGGGTGGGCGTGCGGCGGGTCCGCTACCGCTCAGGCTTCCGCGCGGGAACGCGTGGACGGCAGGAATGGATGCAGGAGGTTCTCCTCGGTGGACGGGCCCATCTGCCACTCCGCGATCCACGGGCCGGTCCCCTCGCTCGGGTCGAGCACGCCGCCCTCCAGCCATTCGTAGCGGCCGTCGAGCACGCCGCGGGTGAGGGTGCGGTCGTCGTCGTCGGTGTTGTCCCACAGCGCGTCGAACAACTCGCGCACGCGCAGCCGCGACTGCCTGCAGAAGGTGTCCGCCAGTTCTTCGGCCGCCTTGCCCTCCGGCGCGTCGGCGGCGCGCAACGCGTGGGCTCGCACGCAGGCCGCCGACATCGCGAACAGCTCGGCGCCGATGTCGACGATCCGGCCGAGGAAGTTCTGCCGGTACTCCAGGCCCGCCTGCCACCGGCCCATCGCGTACATCAGGGACCTGGCCTGCTTGCGCGCACTGCGCTCGACGAAGCGCAAATGCCGGGCCAGCACGCCGAATTCGGTGTACGCCGCGGGTACCGTCCCCGCGCCGACCGCGAGCTGCGGGAACCACTTGGCGTAGAAACCCGTCGCGCCGACCGCGGCCTTCGCCTTGTCCTTGAACTCTGCTTTGCGGTCGACCAGCGCGCCGGCGGCCGCCATGTGCGCGTCGGCCATCTCCCTGGCGATCAGCAACCGCATGATCTCGCTGGAGCCTTCGAAGATGCGGTTGATCCGCAGATCGCGCACCAGCTGCTCGGCGGGGACGGCCCGCTCGCCCCGCGCGGCGAGCGAGGCCGCCGTCTCGTAGCCGCGGCCGCCGCGGATCTGCACGAGTTCGTCGGCGATCCGGCAGCTCATCTCACTGGCCCACAGCTTGGCCAGCGCCGCTTCGATCCGGATGTCGTTGCGGCCCTCGTCGGACATGGTGGCCGACAGATCGAGCGCCGCTTCCAGCGCGAACGTCGTCGCCGCGATGAACGCGATCTTCTGACCGACGGCCGCGTGCTCGCCGACCGGCCTGCCCCACTGCACCCGCTGGGTGCTCCACTCCCGCGCGATCTTCAGCGACCACTTGGCGGCGGCGGTGCACAACGCGGGGATGGCGAGCCTGCCCGCGTTCAGGGTGGTGAGCGCGATCTTGAGGCCGTCGCCCTCCCGGCCGATCAGGTTGCGCTTGGGCACGCGGACGTCGTGCATCCGGGTCAGGCCGTTCTCGATGCCGCGCAAGCCCATGAACGAGTTGCGCCGCTCGACGGTGATGCCCGGTGAGTCGGCTTCGACCACGAACGCCGAGATGCCACCGCGGTGCCCCTCGCTCTTGGGCACGCGTGCCATCACCACCAGCAACTCGGCGACCACGCCGTTGGTCGTCCACAGCTTCACGCCGTTGAGCAGGTAGGCCTCGCCGTCCTCGGTCGGCGTCGCGGTACTGGCCATCCTGGCCGGATCGGAGCCGACATCGGGCTCGGTGAGCAGGAACGCGCTGACCGCCCCGGCCGCGCAGCGGGGCAGGAACTCGGCCTTCTGCTCGTCGGTGCCCGCCAGTTTCAGCGGTTCGGGCACCCCGATCGACTGATGTGCGGACAGCAGCACGCCGAGGCTCGGGTGCGCCGAGCCGACCAGCATCAACGCTCGGTTGTAGCCGAACTGGGAAAGTCCCTGGCCGCCGAACGATTGTGGGATCTTCAGGCCGAAGCAACCGAGTTCGGCCAGGCCCTTGACGTACTCGTCCGGGATCCGGCTCTCCGCTTCGATCACCGATCCGTCGATGGACTCGCACAGCGTCCGCAGCCGGGACAGGAACGCCTCGGTCCGCTCGGCGTCCTCGGGGCCGGGCTCCGGATACGGGTGGATCAGGTCGAGCCGGAACCGCCCCAGGAACATTTCCTTGGCGAAGGACGGCTTGGCCCAGCTCGTTTCGCGGGATTCCTCGACCAGTGCGCGGGCCTGTTCTTCGGTGGCGTCGACTTTCGCGGCTGTCGCCATGATGTCCTCCCTCGGACGTGATCAGGATCACATCCGAGTGTAGGAGGGTTTGTTACTCATCGGTAGGCCTGCTGGTCGAGATAAATCTACGAATATCTATTGATCTTGAAAGACGGGCGAATAGTTGGCAATCAATCGCTGCGCGCGTGGCCGGCGGGCGCTCACACCGAGCGCAGATAGCGGCCGAAGTGCGGCACCGTGAATCCGATGGTGCCGCGCTCGGCGGAGTAGATGAGGCCTTTCTTGATCAGGCCGTCCCGGGCGGGCGAGAGGGAAGCCGGTTTGCGGCCGAGTTCGTTGGCCACCGCCGCGGTCGCCACCGGCCCGTCGTCGCCGGACAGGTCGGCCATGGCGCGCATGTATTCCCGCTCAGCGGGGGTAGCCCGCTCATAACGGGAACCGAAGAATCCGACCGCCAACTCTTCCTCGGCGGCGGGCGAGGCCACCTCCACATCCTCGGCCGTGATCGGGCTCTCCGGCGCCTGATCCCATGCGGCCTTGCCGTACGCCTGCACGAAATACGGGTAACCATCGGCCTTGCTGTACAACGAGTCCAATGCCTCGTCGGTGAACTTCACATCCTCGCGCTGGGCGGGCGCGATCAGCGCTTGGTCGGCGGACTCCCGATCCAGGCGGTCGATGCGGTGATAGCTGAATAGTCGTTCCGAGTAGCTCTTCGAGGCGGACAGCACCGCGGGCAGGTGCGGCAGGCCCGCGCCCACCACGATCAGCGGTGCGGCGTCCTGGCTCAGTTCGTGGCACGCGCCGCAGATCGCGGAGATGTCGGCGGGCCCCAGATCCTGCATCTCGTCGATGAAGATCGCGATGCCGACGCCGATGTCACCGGCCAGCGCCGCCGCCTCGACCAGCAGCTCCACCAGATCGATCTCGATGTCGCCGGAATCGGCCCGGCCGCTCACCGCGGGCACGTCGATGCCGGGCTGCCAGCGTTCCCGCATGCCCTTGTCCGCGGTGGACCGCAGCGCGAAAGCCTTGAGGATGCCGAGGAAGTCGTCCACCCGTTCCGGATTGCGGTGCGCCGTCGCGATCGCACGCGCCGCCATGTGCAGCGCCGAGGACAGCGGGCGGCGCAATTCCTGGTCCGGGCGCGCCTCGATCTTGCCGGTGCCCCAGCCGCGCGAGATGGCGGCCGAGCGAAGCTGGTTGAGCAACACCGTCTTTCCGACGCCGCGCAAGCCGGTGAGCATGACGCTGCGTTCCGGCCTGCCGCGCGCGACGCGTTCGAGCACGATGTCGAAAGCCGTGAGTTGCTTGTCGCGCCCGGCCAATTCGGGCGGGCGCTGTCCCGCCCCAGGGGCATACGGATTCCGCACGGGGTCCATGCCCCGACACCGTAGCGCGTTTCGTCCGGATAATCTGGGCACATCTATGGCGTGTTCTAGAAAGCCTTAGCGTTTCGTATTGCACTATTGCTCTCGCCGCCGGCTCTCTAGGCTGGTTGCGGTTCGCCAGAACGGTCGCGCGGCACGGCAGCGCGGGAACGGAGGGGCATGTCCGACGAACCACCTCTCGCCGGCCTCGCCGAGGTAGTCGGGTCTTGGAACGTGCCGGCGGGCGCCACGGTGGCCCAGCGCATCCGGTCCAACATCCTCGTCGCGATCGAGCGGGGCTACGACGATCCACAGCTGGTCGCCGATCTCGCGGTCGGCCCGCTGGTCATGGCGCTCGGCAAGCTCGAGGTCGAGCTGGCCGAGGCGCGCCGCAGGATCGACGAACTCGAGCGCGCGGTGCACGGAACGCGCCCCTGAACCCGAGTGGTCGGACGGGCCGGCGATGTCCTTCGGTGACCTCGCGCCGCCCGGCGAGATCAGTCCGTGACCTTCGCTTGGGCGGCCATTTTCCGCCGATCCAAGCGGGCTCCGGTCGTGATGGAAAAGACGCAGCTCTGTGGGGTGGACAACATCGCGTCGGCACCGTAATCTCTTCGTGACTTAGTGGAACCAGTCGCTTCGTAAGAGAAACGGCGCCACTAGTTACCGCCTTAACGGCTGTCGGGGCCAACCGGTCTCGGCTGTCGTACCGGGGACCCACAGGTTCGTCTGGGGTGAATCCTCGAGGCCGATTTCGGTCGCGAGGTAGGGCCGCTCTCCCGGCCCGAGCCCGTCAGCTAACCCGGTCGGCGGGAGAGCAGCAAGATCGGAGACGTAGCTCGGTGGGTAAACACAGCTTGCAACGGGATTCTCGGGTTCCGAATTCCGTCAAGGGTGCGATTGTCATGGGTGCGGTGGCCGCGACCGGCGCCATGCCCGCGATTCCGGCCATGGCCGCGACCATCAACGTTCCCGGTGTCGGCAATTTCGATGTTCCGCAGGAATGGGAACAGCCGGTCCAGCAGCTCAATCAGCAGATCCAGCAGGCGCTCGCGGCCGTTCCCGCCGCCCCTGCCCAGGCGCCGCAAGAGGTCGCTCCTCAGGCTCCCAATTTCGCGCCCATGCTGCCGGGCCTGTTCGGCCAGCAGCAGAGCAACTCCCCGGGTGACATCGCCCTCGACGCCGCCAGGACCAAGGTCGGCGCCCAGTACTCCTGGGGCGCGGCGGGTCCCCGCTCCTTCGACTGCTCCGGTCTCGTCCAGTGGGCATTCCGTCAGGCGGGCATCGAGCTTCCCCGCACCAGCTTCGAGCAGTCGCACGTCGGCGCTCCGGTCGCTTACAACGAGCTGAAGCCGGGTGACATCGTCATCACCAACGGCGGCGGTCACGTCGGCATCTACGCGGGCGACAACAAGCTCCTGAACGCGGTGCAGACGGGTACGCCGGTGTCCTACACGCCGCTGCGCCCCGACATGGTGGTCACCGCACGCCGTATCGTCTAACGAGTGGCCCGCGCCGAATCCGGCATCCAGAACATCGCCACCCAGGCCCGCGTTGATTCGTGGACCTGGGCGGTGCGTCTGTTCAAGACCAGATCCGCCGCTGCGGAGGCATGTCGTGGCGGGCACGTCCGGGTGAACGGCGCGACAGTCAAGCCCGCACAGCCCGTGCGTCCCGGTGACGAGGTCCGCGTCCGCGCGGGCGGTATCGAACGCATTGTCATCGTGGAGCGGATCGTCACCAAGCGCGTGGGCGCTCCGATCGCCGCGCAGTGCTTGATCGATCGCAGTCCGCCTCCTCCCCCGCGCGAAATCCTGGCGAGCATGCCCCGCCGTGACCGCGGCGCAGGGCGGCCCACCAAGCGCGAGCGTCGCGAGACCGACCGTCTCATGGGCCGAGACGAGCACTGAACGAAAGCCGGCGACCGCTGGTCAGATCATGGCCACCGGGCTGAGTCGGCCCGCCAGATAGCGTGCCCTGCACTCGCCGCGGCGGAGCTTTCCGCTGCTGGTCTTGGGGATTCGCCCCGGTTCGAGGAGCAGTACCGCACCGGGCATCACCTCGTGGGTGGACGCGACCGCGGTGCGGATGCGCCGGGCCAGGGCGAACAGTTCGATCGGCTCGCGTCCGTCGACCGTGCCGAGTTCGGCGGCAACGACCAGGTCTTCGCGCAGCCCGTCGTCGTGCCCGAACGCCGTCACGTGACCCGGCCTGACCTCGGGCGCGCATGCCTGCACCGTCGCCTCGATGTCGGCGGGATAGTGATTGCGTCCGTCGACCACGATGACGTCCTTGCGGCGGCCGGCGATGTAGAGCTGGCCCTCGTGCTGGAAGCCGAGATCGCCGGTGCGCAGCCAGCGGGCAGTGCTTCCCGGCAGCGTGGCGCAGAATATCTCCGCCGTGGCATCCGGTCTCCCGAAATATCCGTCGCACACATTGTCTCCGGCCACCCAGATCTCTCCGACGCGTCCAGCGGGCAGCGCGGTTCCGAGCACCGGATCGACGATCCGCAGCTGTTGTCCAGCGGGGGCGCCGCACCCGACCAGTGGCACACCGTCCACGGATCCCGCCGCGTCCTCGGACAGCGCGACCGCGCGGCCTTCGGACAGTGCGGCGCGGTCGAAACGGTGCCATACCGGGTTCTCGCGCTGGTCGCAGACGGTGACCGTCAGGGTGGCCTCGGCCAAGCCGAAGCCGGGAGTGTGCGCGTGATGGCGAAAACCGTAAGGGGCGAAGGTCTCGGTGAACTCCTGCAAGGCGTCGGCGCGGACCGGCTCCGAGCCGTTGAGCACGATGTCCAGTCCGGACAGGTCCAGCCCGGCCCGCTCGGCGGGGGTGGTGCCGGACACCGCGAGTTTCAGGCCGAAATTGGGACACCCCGTGGTACCGGCGCGGTAGTCGGCGATCGCGCGCAGCCAGCGGACGGGGCGCTTCACGAACTCGGCGGGCGCCAGCGTGATGCCGTGCACGCCCAGGAAGAGTGGCAGCGAAAGGCCGAGGATCAGACCCATGTCGTGGAAGAACGGCAGCCAGGTCACGACGGGCCGATCGTCCGCGACCGACACGGCGTGCCCGAGTTGCGTCAACGCCGTGGCGAGATTGTCGTGCGTGACCCGGACGCCCGCGGGAGACCTCGTCGATCCGGAGGTGTACTGCAAATAGGCCAGCTCGTCGCATACCGGATCGATCACCGGTGCGGCCGACGGCGTGGCGGGACCAATGCCGGGCGCGACGAAGCGTGTCTCGAGTGACCCCGCGCGGCGTGTCGTCGGGTCGGCCACGCTCGCCGACGCCATCGCGGTAGGCGCGCCGCACCTGATTCCCGCGGCTGAACCCCATTCCGGCACACCGGGATTCGCGGGCAAGGCGAGTGCTCGTCCCAGTGCTGTGCCCAGGATCGGCGCGGTGATCTCGTCGTGAGCGGAGAGCAGGCTGAGCGAGGGCCTGGCATCGGCCAGGACGGCGTGCAGGCGTTCGCGGTTGCGTGCGCCCGCGGCAGGGAACAGCGGCACCGCGACTCGATTGCTGTACAGGCAGGCGAGAAACGCCACCGCGTAGTCGATGCCGTGGGCGCAGAGGATGCCCACGCGGTCGCCGGGGGCGCTTTCCTGCCGCAGTCGTGCGGCCAGCGCGCCCGACGCGGCATGCAGGCGCGCGTAGGTCAGCGTGACGGGCTTGCGTTCCTGGACGCGGAACCGCAGCTCGGTGAAGGCGGGCTCGTCCGGGCGGGTGGCGGCCCACGCGGCCACCGAAGTCGCGAGACCATTCCCCGCCGGGTGGTCGCCGCGGCTCACGAGGTCTCTCCGGTGTTCGCGGCGACCCGATCCAGCAGGGCGGCGCCGAGGGCGGTGATGGTGGGGTGTTTGAACAACTCCGCCGTCGCGATCCGGACGCGTAGCCGCGCTTCCAGGTTTCGGCGCATCTCGATCGCGAGCAACGAACTGAGTCCGAGGTCGTTGAAGTCGGCCCCGGCGTCGATGTGCTCGGCGGGCAGATCGAGCGTGCTCGCCAGAACGCGGCGGATGGTCGTGGTCAGCGGTTCGGCGGGCTCGGGCGTGCGCTCACTCGCCTCGGCGCGGGCGGGCGCGGGGTCGGGACGGCCGACGGGCACGAGCAGATTCGTCAAACGGATCGCGATCGGGGAAGTGTCGGTCGTCGGCGTGTGCTCCAGCGCCAGAAGGTATGGGCCGTCGTAGCGCAGGACCTGGGACAGTACGGCACTTCCGCCCGGCAAGTCGAACGCGCCGATGCCCGCTCGACGCAAATGGCTCGCGCCGCCCGCCGCCGCGGCGAGGCCGGAATCCCACAGCCCCCAGCCGACGCTCAGGATCCGTCTGCCCGGATCACGCTGCGCGAGTGCGTCCATCGCGGCGTTGGCGGCAGCGTACGCGGCCTGCCCCGGCGCACCGAGGGCGCCGGTGGCCGAGGAGAACAGCAATACGAAGTCGGTGGCGTCGGTGGCGGTGAGCTCGATCAGATTGCCCGCCGCGGTGGATTTGGGCAGGAACGTCCTGGTCAGCTGGCCCGCGGTAATCGCGTCGAACCCGGCGTCCTCCAGCACGCCCGCCGCGTGCACGACACCGCGGATCATCGAGTCGGAGGCCCGGATGTCGCTGAGCGCGTTGGCCAGGTCGTCCCGGTCGGCGGCGTCGCAGCGCACCACGACGATGCGGTCCTCCAAGCCGTCGAGCAGCGCGGGCACCGGGCGAGGCGCCCTGGTCAGCACCACCACGTCGCGCGCGCCCGCGTCGAGCAACCAGCGCACGGCGACCGAGCCGAGCCTGCCCAGTCCGCCGGTGACGACGTATGTTCCGTTCGCGTCGACGCCGACGGCAGGCACGGCGCGTGGTCGCGCGGGCGTGAAGCGACGCACCGCGGTCTCGCCCGCCGACAGGCGCAGCTCGTCGGGAACGGCGCTGTCGGTGGTCGCCACCAGGCGGGTGAGCAGCGGCAGGTTCCTAGGGTCGGAATCGGCCCAGACCAGGCGCACCGTACGACCCGTCTCCAGTTGCAGCGAGCGCACCAGCCCGGCGATCGCCGCGGGGACGACCGAGGCCGCCGCGGCGGGCTCATCGGGCCGCGGGAGCGGGCGGGCCGGATCCTCGTGCGGCAGTACCACCGTCACGGACGCGGTGGCGTCGTGAGCGGAGATCAGTTGCAGTAGTTCGAGGACACGACCGGCCGCCGCGGCGCTCTTGCCCGCGCTCACGCCGAAACCGCTGGGCCAGACGGCCACTACGGCGTGGTCACCGCTGCGCCCGGCCAGTACCGCGCTGACGAGCGAGCTCGCGTCGTCCGGTTCCCGCGCGATCCGCTCGGTGGGCAGCTCGGCGTCCAGCGCGCGAGCGAGCCGGACGGCGAGGTCGGAGGCGCCGACCACCACCGCGCGCCGCACGAGGGGCGCGGGTGCGTCACCGAGCCCGAGTGAACCGGGATCGCGCGACTCCCAGGACTCCTGACGGAAGGGCGCGTTTCGCGTTTCGTGTTCGGCGTGCGCCGTGCGAAGCCTGCCGAGCCCCTCCTCGTCGGTGGGGTCGGCATAGCGAATGTGTACACCGGAGAAGGCGAGACAGGGCACCCCGTGCTGGTCGGTCGCGATGACGTCGCCGATCAATCCGGTGTCGGCGCGCTCGCGGACCAGCGCGTGCACCTCGAGCACGTGGCGATTCGGTTCATGTGACAGCCAGGCCGAGTCGATGCCGATCGGCAGCGGAATCGACGTGCCGGGCAATTCGTCGAACACCGCCGCGGCGAGCACGTGCAGGCAGCCGTCCAGCGTCGCGGTGCGATGCAATTCGGCGGCGTCGAACAGGCCCAGCGCCCGTCCGGTGCCCGCGGCGATGCCGCGCAGCGGGCGGAATCGCGGACCGTACTCCAGCCGTCTGCGGCGCAATTCCTGGTAGAAGACGCCGATGGTGATGACGCGCATGTGATGTCTTGCGGCCCGGTTTGCGTCGACCACCCGCATCCATGCGACGATATCCGCGGGTGTGGGGTCACCGGCGGGCCGGGCCGAAGCCAGCGTTCCGGTGCCCGTGACCTCCGCCCGTACGCTTTCCTCCGCTCCCGGCCCGCGATAGACGACCTCGGGCAGGGCGCTGGGATCGGTCCTCTCATGTACGGCGAAGTCGGCCAGTGCGGCCGCCCCCGCCGTGTCCTTGGCGAGCCGCAGCAGCCGCCGCAGCCAGAAGACGGCGGGCACGATGTTGTCGCCCTGTACCACGTGATGGGTCAGATCCTCGGCGGCGAAGGCGGATTCGGGGACGTGCGCGCTCGCGGGTCCGGCCACCAGCAGCGGGAATTTCCGCTTGCGCCACTGCCGCGGTACGGGTGTGCCGAAGGGGCCGAGTGCGGACCAGTCGACCGGCCGCCCCTCCAGGTACAGCCCGGCCACGCCGGTGAGGAAGCCGCTCGCCTCGTCATCGCGCAGCGCCGCGGCATGCGTGCCGTCGCGGAAGTCCGGGTACTCCCGCACCGCCGCGAGCAACACCGGCTGCGGGCCGATCTCCACCACGGTGGCGATGCCGTCTTCGGCCGCGCGCTCGAGCGCGGCCGCCAATTCCACCGTGCCCGCGGCATTCTCCGTCCAGTAGTCGCGGTCCATAGCGGCGGTGGTGATTTTCGCGCCGCGCCGCGCCGTCGAATACACCGGCAGGCGCGGCGTCAGGGGCGTGATCTCGGTCAACGCCGCGACGAAAGGCGCGAGCACGGTGGTGACCTGCGGGCTGTGCGCGGCGAAGTCGACCGCGAGCCTGCGCGCGAACATGTTGCGGCGGGTGGCTCGCCGCACCAGCGTGTCGATATAGCGCGGGGTGCCGGACACGACTACCGACCTCGGGCCGTTGATCGCGGCGACGGCCACTTCCGATCGCATCGGCTCCACGAGTTTGGCCGCCTCGCCCGGGGCCGCCTCCAGCACTGCCATCGCGCCGCGCCCGTCCAGATGCGCCAGCGTCGCGCTGCGCAGCACCACCACGCGCGCCGCGTCCGCGAGGGTCAGCGCGCCGCTCACCGCCGCCGCCGCGATCTCGCCGAGACTGTGGCCGGCCACCGCATCAGGGCGGATCCCCCATGCCGCCAGCAATTTCACCAGCGCCACCTGGAAGGCGAACAACGCGGGCTGCACCAGATCGGTGGCTTGCGCCGCACCCGCGGAGGTGAAACCGTGACGCGGCGTCCAGACCCGCGGCCCGCCCGCCGTCACGATCGCGTCGGTCGCCTCGGCGAGTGCGGCGGCGAAGACCGGATATCGCGCCGCCAGCGCACGGCCCATCTTCGGATGCTGGCCGCCTTGCCCGGAGAACAGGAACAACAGCCCGCCACGGCGGCGGTTCGCCACGGGGCCCAGCGCCGCGTCGGCGTCGCCGTGGCCGAGCGTGCGCAACCGGTGCACCGCGTCGGCGTGATCGTGCGCGAGGATCGCGGCCCGGGTCGGCTCCGGCACCGCTCGCGCCGCCGCTGCGACCAAGGAGGGCCCTGTTCGGTCGAATTCATCGGCCAGCCGCAGCGCGCGGTCGCGCAGTTCCTCCTCGTCACGTGCGGTGAGCGGCAGCAGTATCGGGAAGTGCGCATCGTGTTCGGCCCGCGCTCGCGTGGCGCCGCGGAGCACGAGATGCGCGATCGTGCCGCCGAATCCGAACGAGCTGATGCCCGCCACGCGTTCCGTCGCGTCCACCCCGCTCCAGTCCACCGGCTCGGTGGGCACGCGCAGGCCGCGCTCGGCCAAGCGCAGCAGCGGATGCTCGGTGTGCACGTTGATCGTCGGGGCGATCACCCCGTGGTGGACGGACAGCGCGGTCTTCACCATCCCGGTGACTCCGGCGGCGGCCTCCAGATGCCCGATGTTGGACTTCACCGAACCGATCCAGATCGGGTCGTCCGCGCCGGGCCCGAGCGCGGCGGCGAGCGCGCCGACCTCCACCGCGTCACCCAAAGGCGTTCCGGTGCCGTGGCATTCGATGTACCCCGCGCTGCTGGGCGGGCGCCCGGCTCGCGACCACGCGGCCCGCAACGTCTCCTGCTGTGCGCGGCCGTTCGGCGCGTACAGGCCGTTGGAGCGGCCGTCCGATCCGACGGCGGTTCCGACGATCTCCGCGTACACCCGGTTGCCCTCGCGTACCGCGTCCGCGCTGCGCTGCAGAATCACCACGGCGCAGCCGTCGCCGCGGGTGTAACCGTCCGCGGCGACGTCGAACGGCGTCGAGCGTCCGCCGGGCGACAGGAAGCCGCCCTCGGCCAGGTAGTTCGAGGTGTGTTCCAGCAAGACGAGATTGACGCCGCCCACGATGGCGAACGGGACGGCGCCGTCGGCGAGCAGCCGGACCGCGAGGTCGACCGCGGCGAGCGAGGACGAGCATGCGCTGTCGAGTACCAGACTCGGCCCGTGCAGGTCGAGCACATACGACAACCGGTTGGCGATGATGCTGAGCGCCGACCCGGTCACCGCGTAGGGCGCGTCGTGACCCGCGCGGCCGAGCACCGCGATGCCGTGGTCGTACCCCGACGCGCCGAAGACGACGGCCGCGCCGGAACCCCGCGTGCGATAGCCGATCCCGGCATCGTCGAGCGCCTCGACCGCGACTTCCAGCGCGAGCCGCTGCTGCGGATCCATCAGCGCGGCCTCGCGGTCGGAGATGGCGAACCAGTCGTTGTCGAAGGACTCGACATCCGCGAGGTACCCGCCGCGCCGCGAGCCCAGCCGCCCGGCGGGCGGGGCGGACGTGGCGTCCCGGCCCTCGAGCAACAGCTGCCAGAACTCGGCGACGCTCGCCGCCCCGGGCAGTCGGCAGCCGATGCCGATGATGGAGACGGGTGGATGCGAGCCGACGGAATCAGTGACCGCGCTGCTCATCGCATCGCGAGATACTCGACAAGCTGTTCGATGTCCGGATGGTCGTAGAGCGCGGTCAGCGGAACTTCGACTCCCATGGCGTCCTCGAGATAGGCGGTCAGCCTCGCGAGCTGAGTGGAACCGAGGCCGAGATCGGTGAATGGCGAGCTGGTCGACACCGAGGCGGCGTCGACACCTAGTAGATCCGCTACGGCAAGGACGGCGGCACAAGTGAGTGCGGTGCGTCGGCTATTGCCGAGCGAACCGTCGTGTTCCGGTGCACCACTGTGCCCGTCCGGAAGACCGGGCCGCATCGCGTCCTCCCTCCCCGTCTCCCCGGCTGCTGTCACCGCTCGAGAACGGTACCCCCGCGATTATGCCGCAGAAACCGCCCGGAGCAACGTCGCATATCCGCTGCCTGCCCGGCTCTTTCGCGAACCGGCGTGATCACATACCGTGGCACCGTGACCGAACCGGACAGCGGTGCCGCCACCCGTGCCGAGCGCACGCCGACTCTGCCCACCCTGCTGCGCTGCTGCGCCGCCCTGGCGGCCACGCCGGGCCGGTTGTTGCGGCCGCGCCGCCCCGACACCGCCCTGCTGGCGAACCTCGAAGCGCTGCCGCCGCCCGCCGCGAGCGCCACGGTCCGGCTGACCGTGCTCACCCAGGCCACCATGTCGGCGCCGACCACGATCGTGGCCGAGGGCGTGCGCAGCCTGCGGGAGATGCGGCTGTCGATGGCGGCGTTCCTGGTCGAGCATCCGAAGGCGCGGTTCCTGGTCGACCCGGCCCTGTGTGCGGGCGTGCACGAGCGCGTGCTGCCCGAATTGCCGTTCCCGGTGCCGCTGCTCGTCGCGCCGGACAAGCCGGTGCTCGGGCTGTCCGACGCGCTCGCCGCGCACGATGTCGCGGGCGAGGACATCGATTTCGTGGTGCCGACCCATCTGCACTGGGATCACGTCTCCGGCCTGCTGGAGCTGCCCGCCTCGGTCGAGATCCGATTGCCCGGAGTCGAGTACGACTGGGCGATGGGCGGCCCGCACGCACCGGCCGGTGTGGCGCGCGGACCGCTGCGTGGGCGCAGTTTCGACCGCTTCGAGCTGGACGGACCGCCCGTGCTGACCTTCCCGCGCAGCAAGGACCTGTTCGGCGACGGCTCCGTGCTGCTGGTCGATCTCGCGGGCCACACGCCGGGCAGCATCGGCGTATTGCTCGCGGTGGACGACGGCAGCCGCGTGCTGTTCGCCGGCGACGCCGTCTGGAGCAAGTTGCAGGTCGATCTGCTGCGGGAGAAGGCGCCCATGCCGGGCAAGCTGTTCGACGCCGACCGGGACGCCGCCTTCACCACGATCCATCGCCTGCACGCGCTGCCCGACGGCATCGAACTCGTCGCGAGCCACGACTACGCGGCCGTCACCGCCCGCGCGGCCAAGTAAACGCGGTCAGCCGACCACCACGGTTTCGGCCAGACGGGCCGTGATCAGCTCCTCGGCCTCGGTGACCATCCGGCCGATCAGCTCGGCGCAGGTCGGGATGTCGTGGATCAGGCCCTGGCACAGGCCGACCGACCAGATGCCCGCGTCCAGGTCGCCCTCCTCGAACACCCGGCGGCCGCGCGCACCCGCCACCAGGTCCCGCACGTCGTCGAAGGTGCCGCCGGACTTCTCGATCTCGACGACCTTGCGGCTGATCTCGTTGTCCGCCACCCGCGCCGTGTTGCGCATGGTGCGGAAGATGAGCTGGGTGTCGCGCTCGGAGTTCGCGACGATCTTCTCCTTGACCTTCTGATCGATCGAGGACTCCTGCGTGCACAGGAACCGGGTGCCCATGTTGACGCCGTCCGCGCCGAGGGCGAGCGCGGCGACCAGGCCGCGGGCGTCGGCGATGCCGCCGGAGGCGATCATCGGGATGCTCAGCTCCCGTGCGGCGGCCGGGATGAGCACCAGGCCGGGGACGTCGTCCTCACCGGGGTGGCCCGCGCATTCGAAGCCATCGATGCTCACTCCGTCCACGCCGATCCGCTCGGCCTTCAGCGCGTGCCGCACGCTGGTGCACTTGTGCAGCACCTTGATACCCGCGTCCTTGTAGTACGGCAGGAACGGTTCGGGGTTGCTGCCTGCCGTTTCGACGATCCCGACGCCGCTGTCGATGATCGCCCGCACGTATTCCGCGTACGGCGGCGGATTGATCGACGGCAGGATGGTGACGTTCACGCCGAACGGCTTGTCGGTGAGTTCTCTGGTGCGCTCGATCTCGCGGAGCAGGTCGTCCGGGGTCGGCTGGGTCAGCGCCGTGATGAAGCCGAGCCCGCCCGCGTTGGCGACGGCCGCGACGAGTTCGGCCCGCCCGACCCACATCATGCCGCCCTGCACGATCGGGTGTTCCACCCCGAACTTCTCGGTGAACCTGGTCCGCAGCATTGCGCTTCTCCTATGTCTCGCGCGGGCGTGCCGGTTCGCCCGTTCGGGTCGATGGTGACACGAGAATCGGCCCGTCTTCAACTCACAAGTGAGCCGAGGTTCGCATATTTGACGATCTTCATCGCTGCCGTTTCCGCTTCGCAACCGTTCGGTGGGAGGTCAAATGGCCTGCTAGAAGAGTTCAAGCCGAACCGGGTACCAGCTCCGGGCTGATTAACCCGGATTCATTCCGCAATCTCTTGCCGGGCGTTTAAGTTAGTTGATATTCTGCACGCGATTCAGCCCGTCGCCGCCGTCGGACCACCCGGCGGGCCGATGACGGTCCGAGAGGAGTTCGTGGCAATGACCACCGGGGCAGCAGCGCTCGACGAGCCGATCAGGTCGCGGCGTAATCACTGGAACAACCAGATCGCCGTGCACGCGCAGATGCGCCCGGACGCGGTCGCGATCCGGTTCCGTGGCGTGGACACGACCTGGCGGCAGTTGCACGAGCGGTCGCTGAAGTTCGCCGACGGACTGGCGCGCCGGGGCGTCGGGTTCGGCGACCGGGTGCTGATCCTGGCGCTGAATTACCCGGAATACCTCGAGGCCGTGTTCGGCATCAACGCGCTGGGCGCGATCGCGGTCCCGGTCAACTTCCGGCTCACGCCGCCGGAGGTCGCCTATATCGTCGGCGACAGCGGGGCCAAGGCGGTCGTCACCGATACCGTGCTGCGGCCGCTGGCCGCCGCCGTGCGAGCGCAGGCGCTCGCCCTGGAGACCCTCGTGGTGATCGGCGGCGCGTCCGAGGACGGCGTGATCGGCTACGACGACCTGATCGCCGAATCGGGTGAGTCGCACACCCCGCTGGACATCCCCGAGGACACCCCCAGCCTCATCATGTACACCTCGGGCACCACCGGCAGCCCGAAGGGCGCGGTGCTGACCCACGCGAATATGAACGCGCAGGCGCTGACCTGCATCCGAGCGCTGGCGCTGGAACCCGACTCGATCGGGCTGTGCACCTCGCCGCTGTTCCACATCGCCGGTCTCGGTAGCCTCGCGCCCGCCTTCCTGCTGGGCTCGAAGACGGTGCTGCATCCGCTCGGCGCCTTCGACGCCGGTGAGTTCCTGGACGCGCTGGAGCGCGAGCAGGCCACCTCCGCGTTCTGCGTGCCCGCGCAGTGGCAGCTGGTCTGCGACCATCCGACGGTGAAGGATCGCAAGCTCGCGCTCGAGGTGCTCAGCTGGGGCGCCGCGCCCGCCTCCGACACCGTGCTGCGCGCGATGGCCGAGTGCTTCCCGAACTCGTTCAACGTCGCGGTGTTCGGCCAGACGGAGATGTCGCCGATCACCTGCGTGCTGGAGGGCAAGGACGCCATCCGCAAGCTCGGCTCGGTCGGCAAGGTGATCCCCACCATCCAGGCGCGCATCGTCGACGACGAGATGAACGACGTCGCGCCCGGCGAAGTGGGCGAGATCGTCTATCGCGGTCCCACGCTCATGCGGGGCTACTGGAACAAGCCGGAAGCCACCGCCGAGGCCTTCGCGGGCGGCTGGTTCCACTCCGGCGACCTGGTCCGCCAGGACGAAGAGGGCTTCGTCTACGTGGTGGACCGCAAGAAGGACATGATCATCTCCGGTGGCGAGAACATCTACTGCGCCGAGGTGGAGAACGTCCTGTTCGCCCACCCGAAGATCCGGGAGGCCGCGGTGGTGGGCCGCACGCACGAGAAGTGGGGTGAGGTGCCGGTCGCGGTGGTCGCCCTGCACAACCCGGACGATGAGCTGACCTTGGCCGAGTTGGAGCCGTTCCTCAACGAGAACCTCGCGCGCTACAAGCACCCCAAGGAACTGGTGCTGCTTGCCGAGCTGCCGCGCAATGCGAGCGGCAAGGTGGTCAAAGTCCAGTTGCGCAAGGACTATTCGTCTTGAGCGTGCGGTGCGTTCGGTTTCACGTGAATCGGACAATGCACGCGGGCGCGGATGCGTAAGGTCGTCACATGGCGATCCGACGCATCCGCGCCGCCGTGCTGGCGCTGCACTGGCAGGTGAATGTCATTCGGCCGGAGGGGTTCTTCGGTCCCATGCTGGCCGCGCCCGTGGCGGCTTCTGGCGTCGTGGCGCGGGCCACGGACTTCCACGCCGCGGCGCTCGCGGCGCGGCTGCCGGTGGTCTTCACCCGGTTCACCATTCCGATCGGCGAAGGAGAACTGGTGCGCAACACCGGATTCATGCGCTCGGTCGGCGCGGCGCAGACCGAGTTCCGGCCGGAATCACCGGGTGCCGCGATAATTCCGGAGATGGCGGCGCAGCCGACGGAAGTCTTCGACAACCAGAAACTCTCCGGCCTGGCGGGCAGCAAACTGCCGGAATGGTTGGCCGATCAAGGGATCGAGACGCTCTTCGTCACTGGCGTCGCCACCAACCTGACCGTCGAGCAGACCGCACGGCACGGCACCGATCTCGGCTTCACCGTGCACCCGGTAGCCGACTGCGTGGCCGCCGCCACCCCGGAAGCGCACGAAGCCGCTTTGGCCAACCTCGAACTCGTCACAGCGGGCAGTGTGCGCGCCGCGGATGCGCTGGAACTGATCAGCGGCTGAGCATCGCCGCGGAGGAAATGGCTTCTCGGCCCACGCGGAAGGCCGGTCACCCACTCCGTCCGGCCAACCCTGGACCGATGAGGCGGACCACCTGCTGGTACGCCTCCTCGGCCGAGAGCGGTGGGTGTCCTTCCGCGATCGCGCCGAGCAGGCCGACGACACCCCAGGACAGGAACGTCACGGTGGTCGCGAACTCGTCTTCCGGCATCGTCAGCCGGTCGCGCAGCCGCTCGGCGAGGATCTGCGCGACCATCACCCGCGTGGTGCGCAATAGCACCGTGCCGCTCTTGCGGCCGAGCAGCGCCCGGTAGATCTCCGGGTGACCGGCGGCCAGCTCGAACAGCGTGCGCACCGGCGCGAGCGGTTCGGGAGCGTCCGCGTCGGTCTCCGCCGCGGTCATGGCCGCGCGCAGGTAGTCGGTGCTGCTGCGCAGCAGCAGATCGTCTTTGTCCCGGTAGTGGGTGTAGAACGTCGACCGCCCGACGTCCGCGCGCTCGAGGATGTCGCGCACGGTGATCCGGTCGTAGGCGCCTTCGACCATGAGTTCGATCAGCGCTCGGTGCAGCGAGGCCCTGGTGCGCCGGACCCGGCGATCGGCGCTGTCCTGTTCTTCCTGCACGGTGCCTCCCGGACAAATGTCTCGTACGCGTCCGATTACGGACGGTTTCCGTGGCATTGATCCTGGTCGGCACGGCCATATCGGCAGATCCTGAACTCATGTCCGGAAACGAACACCAGTCTGCCACCGATAGCCACCCCGACGTCGGCGTGCTGCTCACCCAACCGCGCCGCTACCGTGCCCTCAAAGCCGCGCTTCTACTCGGCCGGGCGAACCGCCTGAACGCCCGGCTCGCCGAGTTGGCTCGTCCCGCCGCCGGCGCCGAGGTCGTCGATGTCGGTTGCGGTCCGGGCGACCTCGCTCGCGTGCTCGCTCGCCGCGTCGGCCGGGTCACCGGCGTCGATCCGTCGCCGCAGATGATCGACTACGCGACCGCGCGCTCACATGACCTGGCCAATTGCCGGTTCGAAGTCGGGACGGCACAGGATCTTCCGCTGCCCGACGCGTCCGCCGATCTCGTGACCTCGACCTTCGCGATGCATCACATCCCCGCGTCGCACCGTGCCGACGCCATCGCGCAGATGTTCCGGGTATTGCGCCCGGGCGGCCGGCTGCTGCTCGCCGACACGCTGCCGACCGATCCGTTGCTCTCCACCGTGGTGCGCGTCATGGCGAGATTCGCGGCGCACCGCACCCACGATGCCGATCACGACCACGGTGATCCACTGGCGGGCATCGATATCCGCCGGTATCGAGACGACCTGCGCGCGAACGGTTTCGAAAGTGTCGAATTCGTCGTCGTCCGCCCCGCGACCGCCGTGCTGCTGGCGAATAAACCAGGCGAGACCGCCGCTTAGATCAGGTCCTTCTTCGCCAGCCAGCGCATGGCGCCCCAGCCGCAGAACACCGGAAGCCAGCAGGTGAGTACGCGGTAGAGCAGCACCGAGGGCACCGCGATGTTCGCGGGCAGGCCGAAGGCGGCCAGACCACCGATCAGCGCCGCCTCGACCGCGCCGACACCGCCCGGGGTCGGCGCGGCCGCGGCCAGCGTGCCGCCGATCATGGTGACGATCGTGACGGTGATGAAGGTGGTGCCGCCGCCGAACGCCTGCACGCTGGCCCACAGCGCGCCCGCCATACCGACGGTGAGCGCCGCGCATCCGCCGATGATCACCGCGGAACGTTTGGGATCGCGGGCCAGGTCGGCGAGTTCGCCGATGACCTCCTGCAACTGCGGCCGCACCGCGTCGTTCAGCCAGCGGCGCAGTTTCGGCACGAACATGAACGCGCCGACGATCCCGACGCCCACGCCGGCGAGCAGATACAGCACCGTGGCGTGCGGGACGAAATGCGACAGGTCCGTCGAGGTGCCCGCCAGGATGCTGAACGCGAGCAGCAGACCGACATGCGTGATCACCTGCACCGCCTGTTGCAGCGCGACCGCGGCGGTGGCGCGCACCGTGCCGATACCTGACTTCTGCAGAAACCGCACGCTCAACGCGAGTCCGCCGACGCCTGCGGGAGTGGTGGTCGCGGCGAAAGTATTGGCGACCTGCATGATGAGCAGATTCCGGATGTTCACCGCGCCGAACGCACAGGCCCACAGCGCCGCCGCCGCGCCGACGTAGGTCAGGGCGGAGACGAGCAGCCCGAGCAGCGCCCACCACCAGTTCGCCGTGCGCAGCTGGGTGAAGAAGGTCGGCACGGCGCTGATGAACGGGTAGGCGACGTACACCAGCCCGATCAGCAGGACCAACTGGATGATCTGGTTGCGGGAGAACCGGGTGATCTGCTCGGCTTCGATCCGGTCCTGACCGGTCTGTTTGCGCACCTCGTCGCGGGCGTCGGACAGCGCGGTCTTCCATTCCGGGACCGCTTTGCGGATGCCGGTCGGTATGGCCGACTTGGTCAACCGGCCCGCCGCGGCGAGTACCCGCGCCTCACCCAGGGTTTCGATCGCCGCGCGCACGGCGGGCTCCTTGCCGAACGTCGCGGTGGTCGTCACCAGCAACTGGGCGATGTCGGATTGCAGTTGCGCGTCCGACGCTCCGTATTCGGCGTTGCCGAAGCCGCCGAACAGTGTGACGCCGTCGGCCACACGGATGTCGACCGGCCGCAGGTCGCCGTGTGAGATCTGCTTCTGTTGCAGAGTGTCCAGCGCTCGCCACACTCCGGGCAGCACTTCGGCGGACTGTTCGGTGATCGCCGTGCCGCACGGCTGCGTGTGCGCGTACAACATCCAGCCACGCGACAGCGCGGCGACCGCGACGGGGGTGCCGCTGCCGAGCCCCAGGTCGGCGACGGCGATCGCCATGAGCGCGCGATGCTCGACCGCACGGTGCATGGAACCGTGGATGGCCGCGGTTTCGCTGGAGCGGAAGGTCAGCCAGCGCCACAGCTGGCGCAGCGCGCCGAAACTGCGCTGGTTCTTGCCGAACATCTCGACGAGCAGCTCGCGTTCCGGCCCTTCGATGGCGGCGGCGAGCACCAACGGACCGCGGCCCGCCGGATGCACCACGGTGAACCCGGTGACCGTGTGACCACGATTGGCGAGCACCCGCACGGCCGCGTCGAGCGGAACCTCCAACGCGGGCGTGCCCACCACGAGCACGATCACCGCGCCGACCAGCCAGCCGACCGCGAGCCCGAACATCGCCCGGGCGGGCACCACGGTGCTGACCGCGAGGTGGATCGGCGCGAACGCCAGCAGCAGGAACCACAACCAGCGCCGCGGGCGGGTGGGCAGCCACGGACTGGCGACGGTGAGCATGGCGGCGATCATCGCGATCCAGCGCGGATCGTCGAGGAACTGGGACAGGAAGGTGTCCAACCGGTCCGGCACCTGCAGATGCCATTTCGGCGCGGAGAGGCCGGTGCCGGTGATGGACAACAGCAATCCCGCTACCACCCCGGCAGCGGCATAGCCGGCGAGCAGCTTCCACTGCCTGCCGATGATCAGCTCGATCAGGATCGCGAACGGCAGCGCGAGAATCGCCATGCCGTAGACCAGGTACACCAGGTTCGACTGGTCCGGGTTGAGGAAACCGACGATGTTGGAGACCGAGCGTTCCAGGGCCAGCCATTCCGGGCGGGTGATCAGTGAGGCCGCGATCACGACCGCCACCCACAGTGTTGCGAGGACGACCCGGATGATGTCACTCGTGCGCCGGATCAGCGGCTGTAGCAGGCTCCCCGTGACCGGGATCTCCCGCCCGTCCACTCGCATGCTCGCCCGCCTCTCCGGGTATTCAGGCCGTACTGGTTGGAGCCGCGAGACCCGCGTTCAGGTCCTGCGTCGAGTGCCGCTCCCCTTTTCTGGGCGTACCCGGTGAGTTACCCATGTGCGTACGAAGTCTGTTGTTACGTTCGCTGCACGATACCGGCTGGTGTGGACGATCCGGCTCGCGGAACCCCGCCGCTGTCTCCGCTCGGTTGTGCAGTGTGCCGGACATCACTCACGCTCGAGGTTGATCTTCACATCAGTGTCAAGTTTCAGCATGAGGGCATGGACAACGAACTCTTCGAGTACAGCCCGATCGTCGATCGTCCGCCGTTGCGGTGGCCCGGCGGTGCCAGGGTGGCGTTCTATGTCGGACTCAATGTCGAGCACTATCGGGTGGACCGGCCGTCCACGAGCATCTTTCCCGGTACTGCCGGGCTCGCGCCGGATCCGCTGAACTACGGCTGGCGTGATTACGGACCGCGGGTGGGCATCTGGCGGGTGATCGAGGTGCTCGACCGGCACGGTATCCGGGCCAGCGCGTTGCTGAATTCCGATGTCGCCGAGCGGTATCCGCAGATCATCGCGGCGGGTGTACGGCGGGACTGGGCGTGGCTCGCGCACGGGAAGAACAACTCGATCTTCCAGCCGGACGTTCCGGCGGAGGAGGAGGGCGCCTACCTCGCCGATGTGGTCGCGACCATCGAGCGCGCGACCGGACGCAGGCCGCGCGGCTGGATGGGGCCCGCGCTCACCGAGTCCTTCCGCACCCCGTCGCTGCTGGCCGAACTCGGCCTCGGCTACGTCCTCGACTGGACCAACGACGACCAGCCCTATCCCCTGTCGGTACCCGGCGTGCTCAGTGTCCCTTACTCGGTGGAACTCAACGACAACACACTGTTCCTCGGCAAAGCCACCAGCGGACCGGATTTCGTGCGCATGGTCCGCGATCAGTTCGACCAGCTCTACGCCGAGTCGGCCGACAGCGGGCGGGTCATGGCGCTGGCCCTGCACCCCTTCGTGATCGGGCAGGCTTTCCGGATCAAATACCTGGACGAAGCACTCGCATACGTGTCGGGCCACCCGAGAGTGTGGCTGACCACCAGCGACGAGATCGCCGCCCACTACTCGAGCGCGTCGGTGCTTGCCGAACCCGCGCGAGCCGATGACGATCGGGTCAGGTAAACCGATCTGCGAGAGGCAGCGATGGCAGCGCAGGAACAGACACAGGACCAGGACCTCACCGGAAAGACGGTGGTGGTGACCGGCGCGAGCTCGGGCATCGGCGCGGCAGCGGCGCAGCGGCTCGCGGCTCGCGGCGCCACCGTCGCCGTCGTCGGCCGATCACCGGAGCGCACCGCCGAGGTGGCGGCGAAGGCGGGCGCGCAGCCATTCGTCGCCGACTTCGCCCGGCTCGACGACGTGCGCAAGCTGGCCGACCAACTGCTCGACCGGTACCCGACGATCGACGTGCTGGCCAACAACGCGGGCGGCGCGTGGCCCAAGCGGACGGTCACCGACGACGGCAACGAACTCACCTTCCAGGTCAATCACCTGTCCCCGTTCCTGCTGACCAACCTGCTGCTGGAGCGTTTGACCCGTTCGCGGGCCCGGGTGGTGAACACCGCGAGCACGACCTACCGGATGGCGAAGCTGGACTTGGACACGGCCAACGCGCCGACCGGCTCGTTCAACCAGCTCGGCGCGTACGGCGCGTCCAAACTGGCGAATATCTTGTTCACCAGGGAACTGGCCCGCCGCACCGAGGGCACCGGCATCACCACCGCGGCCTTCCACCCCGGTGTGGTCGCGACCCATGTCTACGACAACGCGCCACTCGGCTTCGGCTGGTTCGTCCGGTCTCCGCTGGCGCGCCCGTTCTTCATCCAGCCGGACAAGGGCGCCGAGCCGCTGGTGCATTTGGCCACGACCGCCGACGGTGCGGCGATCAACGGCCAGTACTTCCATCGTTTCCGACTGGAGCCGCCGCGCAACAAGCAGGCGGTCGACGCCGATCTCGCGGGACGGCTCTGGACGCTGTCCGAGCGGGCCACCGGGCTCACGTCGACCGAATAGTCAGGCGGTCACGGTTCTGCGAGCCGGAGTGAGGAGCCCGCTGCCCGCTCCGGCTCGACACCGACCCCGTACACCCCACCGGACACCGCGCCCGCGTCCAGCTCGACGATCGCGCGCGCGACTTGCTCGGTGGGGACCAGGGCCGGAAAAGTGGTCGGGGCGATCGCGTTCGCGCGCACCCCGAACTCGGCGAACTCGGCGGCGATATTCCGGGTCAGCTGGTTGAGCGCGGCTTTCGACGCGGAGTACAGCGTCTGTGCCGGGTAGACCTCCGAGCCGGAGATGCTCGAGACATTGACGATGTTGCGGTTGCGCGCGCGATTCTCGGGTCCCGCGTGCAACCAGCATCGTTGTGCCAGCCGCGCCGAAAGACGCAGGGGTACCGCTACGTTCAGCGCGAAGTGCGGATCGAAGTCGTCCAGCGCTGCGTCGCCGTCGACGATGCCGCCCGGATGCAGCCGGACGTGCGCCGCGTTGTTCACCAGCAGGTCGACTCCGCCGAACCGGGCCAGCGCCAGATCGACCACCCGTTCCACTTCACCCGGCTCGGTCAGATCCGACCGCACCACGAACACACGGGAATCGTTCTCGGGCACGGTCGCGTCCGGCGCCAGCGGATCGATGTACCACTCCAGCTGCGACGGCACCGCGGGTGTGCGCGTGCGGCACACGGCGACGATGTCGTAGTCGCGGTAGTAGGCCTGGCAGAACGCGTCGCCCAGCGTGCCGCTCGCACCGGTGAGCAGGCAGACGCGGCGTTCACCAGTGGACAATCTTGTCTCCTCCCCAGCGCCGTTCGGCGTCCGCCTTGGTGCGGTGCACCCACATCACCACGCTGTTGCGGTCGTTGACGTTGTTGCCCGCGAACGTGTGCCAGGTGCGCGGGGTGACCTCGAACAGCAGCAGCGAATTGTCCAGCGGCGGGACGAGGGACACCGACGGCAGCGCGGCTCCCTGGGCGACGTGGTCGTACAGCGCGGTCTCGCCGCCGTCGCCCGGCTGCCAGCCCGGATTGCCCAGATAGAACAGCACCGCGACGCCGCGCACGGTCTCGCGCGCGACGACGCCGGGCGCGCGTGCCCCAGTTTTGGTGTGCACGGTGGCGTCGGGCAGGCGTACTTCGCCGGGACTTGGCGGCGGGCCGGGGAACCAGGCCGGGTTGAGATCGTTGTGCGGCCAGCCGAACGGGCTGCCCGGCCCGTGGTGGTGCACCGATCCTTCGACGTCGCCGGTCGGTTCGACGCCCCCGAGCCGGGCGACCAGGTCGTGCCACTCGCGTGAGGTGAACACCGCGAGCGGGCCGTCGCGCAGGTCCCCCAGCCGAATTCCGTCGGCGCTGTAGCCGTCGGCGACCGGGGCGACCAGGTCGGGGCGCTCGCCGCGAACCCGCTCCAGTTGCTCGGTCAACCGCTGATAGAACTCGGGAACGAAGACATCGCGGGCGTACACGTGCGGAAAGGGCCTGCTGCGCCGGATCCAGCGTCGGTGGGCGAACAACTCTGCGAACCACTGCGGAACCGGCGGTGTCGCGAGCTCCGGCTCGGTTGTCACCATTACTCCCTCCCGGTCGAACCTCCGTGATCATATTGCCCGTACCCGGAACACGCGGGCCGGTACCGGCCCTGCGAGGATCACGCGAATGAACCGGGATCTGCGGGTGTGTTTCGTCGGGGATTCGTTCGTCGCCGGTGTCGGCGACCCGGATTTCCGGGGGTGGGTAGGCAGGCTCGCGTCCGCGGCACATGCGGAAGGGATTCCGCTGACGGCCTACAACCTCGGGGTGCGCAGACAGACCTCGGCCGAGATCGTGCGGCGCTTCCGCGCCGAATGCGCGCCCCGCCTGCCGGAGGGCGTGGACGCGCGGGTCGTGCTCTCCTTCGGCGTGAACGACGCCATGCACGAGAACGGCGGTCCGCGGGTCGCGCCCGGGGAATCGGTGGCCAACCTCGGCGAGTTGCTCGCGCAGGCGGGCGAGCGAGGTTGGCCGGTGCTGATGGTCGCTCCGCCGCCGATCGCCGACGACGAGCACAATGCCCGCACCGCCGCACTGGACGAGCGATTCGCGCAGGTCTGCGCCCCGGCGGAGGTGCCGTACGTGCGAGTGCACCAGCTACTGCGCGACAGCGCGGTGTGGGCCGCCGACGTGCGCGCGGGTGACGGGGCGCACCCAGGGGCCGCGGGTTACGAGGAGATGGCCGCGCTCATCGCTCCGCAGTGGCGCGCGTGGCTGTCGCGGTGACACGTCGATTTCGGATTGTATAGGCTAATCTGTCTCAGACAGAACAGCCTACTTTTTCGAATTCGGCGTCACCGACCCGGCGTTGCACCGAAATCCCCTGCGCCCCAGAGTGACCGGAATTACCCGATCGACATTCCCCGCTCGGCCGCCTCTGCCCGCCGTCTCCGCGCGGGCTCCAGATCCAGCGTCGGCGAACCGCCCTTCGGCACCTCGTCCGAGACGAACGCTTCGCTCAATTCCGGTACCCAACGGACGATCTCGTCGCGATAAGGACCTTCGGTCTCCAGCTGACCGAGCACGCCAACGAGCGTGAGGAACGAGCGGGCGAACGGCGTGAAGTAGGCGGGCATGGTCAGCTGCCGGACCACATTGGTCAATCGAGGATTGGTGGTGCGCAACACTTGTCGCCGCAACCAGCGGGTGGTCAGCCGGTAGGTCTCGTGCCGGAAGGGTTCACCGCAGGGAGTGATGGCGGCGTAGAGCGCGTCGCTGTCGAGAGCGAGTCCGTTCGCCACGAAGCCGTGTCGGCGCGTGGCGTCGGCCAGATCTCCTGGCCCGCCTCGGAATATCGCTTTACAGCAGTCGAGCGTCAGTTCGCCGAAACCCGCAGGAGGCCACGGGCTGCACGCGCCGAAGTCCATGACGCCGAGCCGGCCGTCCGGCAGCACGCGGAAGTTGCCCGGATGCGGATCGGCGTACAGCAGGCCGTGGCGAGCCCAGCCGGAGGTCACGAAGCGGACCATGAGCATGCCCACCCGGTCACGCTCGGCCTGCGTGCCCGCGGCGAGGACGCGCGGTACGGGTGTGCCATCGATCCATTCGCTGATCAGCACGTCGCCGTGTTGCGCAACCACATTCGGCACATAGAAGTCGGGATCATCCGCGTAGGCCGCGGCGAAGGCGCGCTGATGCTCGGCTTCCGCCGCATAGTCGAGTTCCCCTGCGACCGACGCGCAGATCGCTTCGGTCACCGCCTTCACGTCCGCGCCCGGCAGGAAAACCGTGGCGAGATAGGAGATCCGGCGCAGGTGGTCCAAATCGCGGGCCACCGCCTGCCTGCCGCCGGGATACATCACCTTGACCGCGACCGGTCTGCCGTCGTGCCAGATCGCCCGGTGCACCTGCCCTAGCGAGGCCGCGGCGGCGCGTCGATCATCGAACTCGCGGAAGTGCGAATGCCATTCCGTCCCCATGCTTTCGGCTATGGCAGCGCGGACGGTGTGCGGCAGCATCGCGGGCGCGGCGTCCTGCAACCTGCTGAGCGCGATCCGGTACGGCTCGGCCACCTCCCGCGGCAGTGCCAACTCGTAGATGGCCAGCAGTTGCCCCAGCTTCGCGGCGCAGCCTTTCAGCTCGCCGAGCACCTCGAAGATGTGCTGCGCGGTGCGGAGCTGAATGTCCCGATTGACTTCTTCGGCCGATCTGCCGAGCGCCCGCTTGCCGATGCCCGCGGCCTGCCGTCCCGCGAAGGCCACCGGCAGCGCGGCCAGTCTCGCGCCGCGAACAGCGCCGTGAACAGGCGGTTTATCGTGGGAACGCGACGCGAAGAGCCGGGATCGTTTGCCCGCGGCCCCCGGCTCGGGGCGCTCTCCGATGGGCCGGATGGTCATGACTCACCTCACAGTCGCGGGCACAAGTGTGACACAGGTGCAGTACCCGACAGTAGGGCTTAGACTGTCTGGGACGTGTTCGAAAGTAGTCGAAAGGTGACTTCGATGGGATCCCAGACGGTGGTCGCCGACGTTGCCGACGAGCTGGCGCGCCGGGTTGCCGCGGGGGAATATCAGCCGGGGGATCTCATGCCGTCGGTGCGTCAGGTCGCCGAGGAATTCGATATGAACCGCGCGACCGCGCAGCTGACGCTGGGCAGGCTGGAGTCGTACGGTTTCGTCGAAGCCCGGCGCGGCAAGGGATTCACGATCCGTGACGTCCGAGAGGCGGGCGGGGTGGACGTGTACCGCCAGCTGTTCCGCTTCTCGATTCCCATGCCGGACATCGCGATGGAGATGTTCCGCGACATCGTGGACGTCGAGCGCAATCTGGTGCTCGAGACGCTGCTCGCCTACACCGGTGGCGAACAGCGGATCGATTCGGCCGAACTGAAATCCACCATCGACGAGCTCGAATCCCTGGCGCGTCAGCAGGTTCCGGATCTGCGGCAGATGCTGGCGCTCGAGGTCGCGCTGGTGCGCAGACTGCTGACCACGCTCGGTCTCCCCATGCAGCGGGCGATCTTGAACTCGATCGGTGAGACGGTGCTCGAGGTGCCGGAGGCGGTCGAAGCGTATTTCGCGGGCGCGCCGGATCTGCACGTTCTGGTCTGGCGAGCGCTGGCCGCGGTGTGGGATTCCGGCTCGGGGCCGAGCGAGGCTCAGCTGGCGCTGTTCGAGGATCTGTTCGGCATGTACCACGAGAAGGTGATCGCGCGCTTCGAGGAATTGGTGGTCGGCATCGAGGAAAGCGCCGGCGTGAACCAGGCCGCCACCGCCTAGTCGTTTCGTACGCTGCACAGTGCGTCTGGGACGATTTGCCCCGACCATCCTCTCGTTGCGCCGAAGTCAGCCGGGCCACCGCGTTCCCTGAGGGTATCTGTCCCAGACGCTAATGGGTCGAATGGGATGAATCGGCCGCCGGCTCGCGCGGGTATTCGGGCCGCTGCGCACCGCGCCGACCACGACGAAATCGTCTCCGGCACAGGGTCTCAGCGGCGCGACCGAGTGCTTCTGGGCAGCGGGGTTCGAGTTCGGCCCGAAGTCGTGAACCGGAGATCGCACCGGCGTAGGGGTGGCCGCCGCTACGCCGGTGCGATCGTCCCGGGCTTTCGACCGGACGGATGCCGCACGGCATCGCCGTCCCGGAATCGACGCCCGGACTCAGGCCCCGCCGTTGAGCTTGTTGAGGCGCTCGCACGCCTCGACGTACTCCTGGATCAGGCGGTTGACCACATCCGCGGAACGCTCCACCCGATTCATCATGCCGACGATCTGGCCGACCGGATTGAAGTTGACGTCCTTGGCGGCCTCCGGATAACGGTGCCCGCGCTTCACGCCTTCCAACGCGACCATCATCTGCAGCGGCATCGGCAGCGGGTCGGGGGTATCGGCCCGCTCCCACGCCTCGGTCCAGTCGTTGCGCAGCATGCGGGCGGGCTTGCCGGTCCATGCGCGCGAACGCACGGTGTCGTGGCTGGTCGCGTCGATGTAGGTCTGCATCTGGGCGGGCGGCACGTTGGCTTCCTCGACGGTGAGCCACACCGAGCCGGTCCACGCGCCCGCCGCGCCCATCGCCATCGCGGCGGCCACCTGGCGGCCGTTGCCGATGCCGCCCGCGGCCAGCACGGGCAGATCGCCGACGGCATCGATGACCTGTGGCCACAGCACCATCGAGGAGACCTCGCCGCAGTGGCCGCCGCCCTCGGTGCCCTGGCAGACCACGAAGTCGAGGCCGGCGCGCTTGTGGTTGAGCGCGTGCTTGACCGAACCGCACAGCGCGCCGATCAACCGGCCGGAATCCTGCACCTGCTTGATCACGTCCTCGGGCGGGGTGCCGAGGGCGTTGGCGACCAGCTTCGCCTTCGGGTGCCGCAGAATCACCTCCACCTGCGGGCCCGCTGTGGTGGCGGTCCAGCCGAGCAGTTGGTTGTGGTGCTCGCCTTCGGGCAGCTTGGGCACGCCGTGGTCGGCGAGGATCTTCTCGGCGAAGTCGCGGTGCCCCTGCGGGACCAGTTCGGCCAGCTTGGCTTCGAGTTCCTCCGGGCTCAGTCCATCGATGCCCTTGCCCTCGTACTTGGAGGGAATCACCAGATCGACGCCGTACACGCCCTGTACGTGCTCATCCAGCCAAGCCAACTCGACCTCGAGCTGCTCGGCGGTGAAGCCGACGGCGCCGAGCACGCCGAGTCCGCCCGCATTGCTGACCGCGGCCGCCACGTCGCGGCAGTGGGTGAAGGCGAAGATAGGGAATTCGATCCCGAGCCGTTCGCAGATTTCGGTACGCATGGCGTGCTGGTCTCCCTAACTGCTCCGCCGCGAACGGCGCGGCGCAGATGTACTAGAACGAGTTGCATAAGTGGCGCTCGGTTCGGCCTGGTCGCCGCACGTCGAGTCCACCGCGAGCCGCTGATATCGCCATGAAGCGGCTGCGGCATCCTCGACTGGCCTTCGCACCATGCCTCGACAGTAACACGTTCTAGTTTTCTGCGGAATGCGATGCCGGATCAGGCGGTGGCGCGCTCCAGTTCGGCGAGCGACTCCTCCAGGTGGTCGAGCAGACGGGGCAGCTGCGGCACACTGCGACGGCAGCCGACCAGGCCGAAGTCGAGATTGCCCGCGTTGGAGGTGAGCGTGATGTTCACCGCCTGACCGTCGAACGGGATCGACAGCGGGTAACTCGCGTCGAGACGCGCGCCGTTCCAGTACATCGGCTCTCGCGGCCCGGGCACGTTCGAGATGACGATGTTGAAGGTCGGACTGGTCCACGGGATCAGCGCGGGCACGAGGTTGAGGGCGAGCGGGCTGAGCATCAGTGCCGACAACGCCATCGTCTGATTGCACGACAGCGTGCGATAGACGTCCTTGCCGTCGCGCATCGACGCGGTGACCACCTGCAGGCGCTCCAGCGCATCGGCGATGTCGGTGCCGAGGTTGCACAGCACCGCGCCGACCTTGACCCCGTTGGTCTCGTCGTCGTCCTCGGCGCGCAGCGACATCGGCACCATCGCGACCAACGGCTTGTCCGGCAGAGCGTCTCGTTCGAGCAGGTAGCGCCGCAGTGCGCCCGCCGACATGGTGAGCACCACGTCGTTGAGCGTCGAGCCGGTCGCCTTTTTCACTTGCTGCAACCGTTCCAACGGCCAGGACCGCACCACCGCACGGCGCGCGCCGCCGATCGGGACGTTGAACATGGTGCGCGGCGCCGCGAACGGCAGGGTCAGCTGCTGCCGCGACAGCGCGGTGCGCGCGGCACGCAGCACCGATGCGCCGGATGTCGCGGCGGAGAACAGGTTTCGCGCCACACCATCCGTACCGGACGGCGTCCTACGCCTGCCCCGAGGCAGGTGCCACGGCACGCGCGTGACACTCGAGGACGGATCGCCGGTCAGCGTGCGCCGGAGTAGACGCTGGGCGGAAACGCCGTCGATCAACGCGTGATGCATCTTCGAATACAGTGCGAACCTGCCGTCGGCGAGGCCCTCGATCAGGTGGAACTCCCACAGCGGGCGGTGCCGGTCGAGCAGACTGCCGTGCAGGCCGGAGGCCAGCTCAACGAGTTGGTCCATGCGTCCCGGCCCGGGCACGGCCAGCCGCCGCACGTGGTAGTCGAGTTCCACGTCCTCGGCGCGCGTCCACGCCATCTGCGGAGACCCGAAGATCGTCGCGGGATGCTTGCGAAAGGCCGGATCGATGTCGGTGCTGCGTAATAGCTTGTCGTGCACTTGTGCGGCGAAGTCCGCTCCGGCGTCCTCCGGCGGCTCGAACAGCTGCAACGCTCCCACGTGCATCGGCTGTTCGCGGGATTCGGCGAGCAAGAAGACGGCATCGACCGGCGCGATGAATTCCATGATGAGTCGCCCCCTGACGACATGGTGAGGATGTTCGGAGTACGAATCGACCACGTTGTCGGCGGGCCCGCGCAGCCATGAAACCGCCGCGACACGACAAACTTACCCGGGCGCGACGGACCGCGTTCGGTGAATCACCGAACCTTCGAGGCCAGCAGGTAGGCCTGCCCGAACCGCTCGTCGGGACCCGGCTCGCGCACCATGCGAGCGATCATGGCGAACCCGGCGTCACCGAGCAGACGCACGAGACGCTTCGGCGCCCACCGGTAGGCGCGAGTCACCTTGTGGTCGAAGGCTTCCACCGCGTCGGGCTGGTCGGCCGTCTGGAAAGCCAGCAACACGTGCCCTTTGCTTGCGAGTACCCGATGGAACTCGCTCAACACGTGCGGCACGCGATCCGGTGGGAGGTGAATCAACGAATACCACGCGACTATGCCGCCGAGCGCCTCGTTGCTTATCGGTAGCTGCTCTACGGAACCTTGCGCGAAAAGTAGCTGCGGATGTTCCACGCGGGCCAGCTCCACCATTCGCGGCGAGAGATCGATCCCGAATACCTGCGCACCCAACGCAGCGAGGTGTCCGGTGATCCGTCCTGGGCCGCAGCCGACATCGGCTATGGGGCCGGAGCCGTTGCCCGCCACCGATTCCACGAAGGCGCCGAGCATCGCCCGATCGAGCATCGCACCGGCGAGGTGGTGGCGGAAAAGCTCGGTGTAGAGCTCGGCGACGTCGTCGTAGGCGGCTCGGGTGGCGGCCACGTCAGGGTGTTCGTCTGCGAAGTCTTCGGTCGAATCCAGCACCCGGAGCAGCGTATTACGTGCTCACTCCCTCGAATCGAATGCCAGGGCGACGGCGAGGCCGTCCGCGTAGACGCGGTGCCGGGTGATGAGGCGCCGTGACGATCACCTCTCGGGTAATTGGGCGGCAGCCTCCGGCGCGGCGGGCGCGTCCGCTCGTGCCGCTGTGTCGCGACCGCGCGCGGTTCCCAGCACGGAACCGAGGATGACCAGCGGGAAGCCGAGCGCCATGCCCGCGGTCAGCGGCTCGCCGAGCGCCGTGACGCCGAGCAGGATCGCCACCGCGGGATTGATGTAGGTGATCACCGTCGCACGGGCCGGGCCGACCTCGGCGATCAGCGCGAAGAAGAACAGGAACGCTACGGCCGTGCAGATCACCGCGAGGCCGAGCACCGACCAGGCCGCGTCGGCGGTGATGCGCGACGGGCGCAGCCACCCCGCGAACGGCGCGTAGATCACCGCCGCCAGCAGCAGCGATGCGGTCACCACACCGAGCGGGGGCAGATCGGCCAGTGCGCGATTGATGACGATCGGACCGACCGCGTAGCCGACCGTGGTGAGCCCGATCGCCGCGATCGCCGCCGGATTCCCCGAATCGACATCCAAGCCGACGAGCGCGGCGACGCCCGCGAACCCGACGAGCAGGCCGACCACCCGGCTCGCGTCGAACCGGTCGTGGCCGAGCACGGTCACGATCACCACGGCGATCAGCGGCACCGCCGCGATCAGCAAGCCGACCGTCGAACTGTGCAGCGTGGTCTCGGCGTACCCGATCAGGAACCACGGCCCGGTGATCTCCACCAGGGTGTAGAGCAGCAGAGGCCGCCATCGCCGGAACACCGGCGCCAGCGCGTCGGCGTAGAGCGCGACCGGCAGGAGCAGCAAGCCACCGATCAGCGTGCGGCCGAACGCGACCACGATCGGGTCGAGATCCTCCACCGCGATGCGGATCATCGCGTACGGCACGCCCCAGATCACGCCCATCGCCAGGAAGAGGGCCCATCCGCGGCGGGTCATCGCACGACCACCGCGCGGCGCGGACGGACGGCGACCGATTCGGTGCCGGGGGTTGAGAACATGCTCCGCTCGCTTTCGACCACTGGGAGCTTATCCAGGCGATCCGATCATCCGACAGATCCACTTCCCCGCTCCGGCAAGGCCGGTTCGCTCCGTTTCCATGTCCCGTTCGTCCTATTTGAGCGAATGATGCGCGAGTGCAACGTTGTTCGGGCTAGTCTTCGCCCGGAGCGAAGGGAAGGCATCATCGTGGTCGACGTCATCCGCCGACTGGCCCCGAGCGAGGAGATGTTCGCCGCGGGCGAGGTCTTCATCGGTTATGCGGCACGGGTATCCGGTCGGTTGGACCTGCCCGCGTTGACAGCCGCCTTCGAGGCAGTCGCCCGGGCGCATCCCATTCTGCGCGCCCGCATCGAGTCGTCCGCCGACGGCGGTCGAGTCTTCACCGTGACGGACGCGGCACCCCAGGTCTTCGTCGCCGACGGCGATACCGAATTCGCCTTCACCGGAGCGAAATTCGACCAGCGCACCGGCGTCTGTGGGCTGTGCGTGGTACGCGACGGCGACACCGCGAGCGTCACCGTCGTGATCCATCACAGCATCGCGGACGCGTTCCACGCGTTCGCCATCGTCACCGAGTTCTGGGCCGGGTATCGAGACGCGGTCGGCGGAAAGATCCCCGAGTCGCCGGTGCACGCGTTCCCCGAATCGATCGAGCATCTGCTCGCGGCGCGAGGCATCGAGAAGATGGCGCTGCCCGGAGCCGGGGCCGCTGCTACCGCGCCACAGGTACCGCAGCCGCGCGACGACGACTATCCGACGCTGCACACCACCCGATGCCGGCTCTCCCGAGAGGAGACCGCGGCGCTGGTCGCCCTCGGACATCGCGAGAACGTCACGGTGCACGGTCTGGTGTCGGCGGCGCTGTTGCGGACCGAAGCCGAGATCCGCGAGCTACCGCTCACCGGGCTGCTCTACCTGTACTCCGTCGACCTGCGGACCAGGGTGAGCCCCGAAATCTCCGCCACCGAAGGCACGAACGTCCTCGGTTTCGCCAATTACCTCTCCCCCGAATCCGCCGTCACGCTGGTGGAATCGGCCCGCGGCATCAGCGCGGCGCTGCACGCGGGCCTGGCCGCTGGCATCGTGCAACGCACGCCGTTGAGCATCCCCGACATGGCGGCGGCGCCGCGACCGGCTCTGCCCGGCGTGGTCATCGCGACCAACTGGGGCACTATCCCGCCGCTGCCCGAGCAGGGCGAGTTGCGCATCGACGACTTCCACTCCACCATGCTCGCGAAGCCGGACCTGACCGGCCGCCGTCCGCAGCAACCGGGCGGCGGCACCTGCGTCATCAGCACTTTCGCCGGACGGCTGAGTGTGGAGATCCATCATCCTGAGGAATTCACCCAGCTCCAACGCCATCGCGTCGAAGTGCTGGCCCGCAACCTTCGCGCCGTGCACGACTGATTCCGCCCGACACCGAGCGCACCCGGTTACACGTCACCACTCGCGCGTTGGCGGGCGAATACGCCGCGGGCCGCGATCACGCCGAACGGCTGTGATCGCGGCCCGCGGGTCGATCAGTTCGACGCCTTCGCGGTCGCCGTGGTGGTCGGCGCCGCGGAGTGCGTTGTCGTCGTGGTCGATTCGGTCGTGGTGGTCGGCTTCGTCGTTTCGACCGGCGCCGCGACCGGAGCAGGCGCGGGCGTGGTGGTGGTGACCACCGGCGCCGAGGTGGTGGTCGAGGTAGGCGCCGTCGTCGTCGGCCGGTCCGTGGTGCCGGTCGTCGTAGGGGCGGCGCTGGTCGGCTTCGGTGCCGTGGTCGAGCTCTTGGCGGGTGCGGTCGTCGGAGCCGCCGAGGTGGTCTCCGCCGCCTTGTACACGGCGGCCAGGTCCGCCTCCTGCGGCTTGGACGTCGGGTCGACCTGCTTACCGGCCTGCGCCTGCTTCGCCAGATGGGTGAGCCACGCGGCCGCGTACTCCGCCGAGGTCAGCGGCTTGCCCGCGGCGGGGTCCGCGTCGTCCCAGTAGTCGAAGTGGTGACCGGTGTGATTCGGGCCCAGGGTGAGGTTGTACGGGTCGCTGAGGATGACCGGGATCGTGTTCTGGTTCGTCACGATGAGCCCGACGATCTCGTTGAGCACCTTCTGCGGCAGGTAGGCCAGCGGCGACATGTCGTTCGTGGCAATGGAGTCCGCCTGCACCGGCGCCTTCTTCTCACCCGGCTTGTACGCCGGGTCCGACACCCGCAGCAGCACCTGCAGGAAGGTCTCGTCGCTCTGCATCCAGTTCGGCTGCGACTGGATGTCCGCGAACGCCGCCATCGCGATCCGGCCGAGGACTACGGCGACGTCCTGCCCGGTCGCGGGCGTGAGCCCGTCGCGCTCGAGCGCGTCCACGTTCAACTGCCTGCCGACATTGACCACCAATTGCAGCAGGGAGATGTTCTGCGGCGCCGAGCAGGTGAGATCGCCGTCGGAGCAGAACGACGCGATCTTGCCGTTCAGCGCGCCGAAGTCACCGCTGCTGCCGCGCACCGCGCCCTGCCCGGGAACCGCGTTCGTGCCGTTCTGATATTGCTGGTCGAAGCCGTCCGGGTTGCTGAACGGGTCCTTCGATCCGGGGAACGGCCCGTCGCCCGCCGAGCGACCCGAGTCGGCGAGGATGACGACGCCGACGACGTCGTCCGGATCCACGATCCCGTACGCGCCGTCCTGGCCGGGTTCCTGATGGCCGATCTGCATCGCGACGCGGCGGACGACGTCGGCGCCCTCGCTGTAGCCGACGATCGAGAACTTGGTGTCGGGGCACGCCTGGGCGATCTCCCGCATCACCCGCTCGGTATTCGCGACACCCGCGTTGACAGCGTCCTCGTAGGTGGACATATTCGCTGGATAGGCGATGTAGACCGCGGCGTACGCGTCGGGGTCGACGTCGTCGGCCGGTGCGTTGACGACCGGATCGACCCACTCACTGCTGTGATCACCCGACAGCGCGGCGGGCAACGGGTTGCCGTTGGCATCCACCAGCATCCTGGTGGTC
Organism: Nocardia sp. NPDC051911; assembly: GCF_040681035.1. NCBI lineage: Bacteria > Bacillati > Actinomycetota > Actinomycetes > Mycobacteriales > Nocardiaceae > Nocardia > Nocardia sp. NPDC051911. The sequence goes on along the minus strand of NZ_JBFAXY010000001.1, from coordinate 594,687 downwards.
CCCTCCACCGGAGTGTCGTTGCGACCGGCCACCGAGATGGTGACCATGTCGCGGCATTCCGTGACGGAGGTCGTGAGCTGGGTTTCCCTGGTTTCCGGCGTCGACGTCAACGCCAACGAGGTGGCGACCACCGCCGCCACGCCCAGCACCGCCGGAGCGGCAACCGCCGAAGCGATGCGATGCCGCGCGAAGAACTCGCGAAGAGCCATGTCCTGATTTCCCATTCCATACACCGACAAAGTGGACGGACAAGCCCCCCGACGGGCCATACGTCACCGAGGACGTCGTGGTAGGGACCCTGCGCGTTACTTAGTGCCGGATGGAAGGGTTCGAACCGCGAAGCGTCCCCTTGCGCCTGGCTGCTGCTTGACCTTCACGTATGCGTCAATCCTTAGCGTCGGGGCATGACGACTGTGACGCGAACCTCCCGAGCGATTCAGCTGGCCGCGCGACCGAACGGATTGCCGGCATTGCCGGACTTCCGGCTGATCGAAGAGGCGGTACCCGACCCCGCACCGGGACAAGTGCTGATCCGCAACCTGTACCTGTCGCTCGATCCGGGGATGCTGATGCAAATCGGCGGATATCCCGAAATCCCGATGCCCGCCTTCGCCGTCGGCGAAGTGATGTCCGGTGGCGCGATCGGTGAGGTCGTCGCGTCCGCTGACCAGTATGTGCCGGAGGGAGCATTGGTGCTGCACCAACACGGCTGGCGCGAGTACGCCATCGCGGACGCCGACAGCGTTCGGGTCGTCGACGCACAGGCGTATCCGTCGCCGTCGACGTACCTCGGTTTCGGATTGGTCGCGTATGTGGGGCTGACCGTGGTCGCGGGGTTACGCGAGGGTGAGACCGTTCTGGTCTCCAGCGCCGCCGGAGCTACCGGAACCCTGGCCGGCCAGCTCGCGCGACTGCTCGGCGCCGGGCGAGTCGTCGGGAGCGTGGGATCACCGCGGAAGGCCCGCTACGTCATAGACGAGCTCGGCTTCGACACGGCGTTCGACTATCACGACCAGCCGTTGTCCGACCAGTTCCGGGCAGCCGCGCCGGAAGGGGTCGACGTGTATTTCGACAACGTCGGCGGCGCGCAACTGCGCGCCGCGATCGAGACGATGAACGTCGGCGGACGAATCGCCCTGTGCGGCGCGCTCGCCCGGCAGCGCGCGGGTGGGACGCCCGATGGTGGGCCCGGAGACCTGCTGCCGGTGATCGCGAAGCGAATCACACTGCGCGGATTCACCGCCCTCGATCACCTGGATCTGGCGCCGGAATTCGGACGGCGGTTACGCCAGTGGCTCGCCGAGGGTTCGCTGCGGCACGCCGAGAATGTCGTCGATGGGCTGGAAAACGCTCCACAGGCACTGCTCGACCTGGTGCGAGGTCGCTACACCGGGAAAGTAGTTGTGCGGCTCACGCGTTGAACAGTCACCACGGGAAGGACACGACAATGCTGATCGGTGAACTGGCGGAGCGGACCGGAACGACCACGCGCGCTCTGCGCTTCTACGAGGAACGAGGTCTGCTCACCTGTGAACGCACCACTTCGGGCTACCGCCGCTACGACGAAGAGGCGGTGAAGCGGGTACACAACATCCGGGAACTGCTCGATGCCGGATTCACCATCGACGATGTCCGCGCGTTCGTGCCCTACCTCGACCGCGACCTGCCCCAAACTTTCCCGTTCGAGCCGCGGTGCCCCAACGGGTACGCATCCGTCGGCCCACCACGGTTCGCCGAGCTCAATCGGCGCATCGCGAATCTGATCGAACTACGTGATCGCCTGATCGACCGGATGCCGTGGCTGGCACAGGACAGCCCGAGCGAGCCGACTGGCGAAGACCAACAGCCGTGCGGTACTTGAGCCCAGCCTCCCCCGAACTCAGCCGCGCGCCATATCCACGAACCGCGACAAATGCAGCTGATGGGCGACGGTGATCGTCGCGGTGGGGCCGTTACGGTGTTTACCGAGAATCAGGTCGGCCTCACCGCCGCGCGGGTCGTCGCGCTCGAAAGCGTCGGGACGGTGCAGCAGGATGACCATATCCGCGTCTTGTTCCAAAGATCCCGACTCGCGGAGATCGGACACCATGGGGCGCTTGTCGGTTCGTTGTTCGGGACCGCGGTTGAGCTGGCTGATCGCGACCACCGGCACTTCGAGTTCCTTGGCCAGCAGTTTCAGATTACGGGAGAAGTCCGAGACTTCCTGCTGACGGGATTCGACCTTTTTGCCGGACGTCATCAGCTGGAGGTAATCCACGACCACGAGTTTCAAATCATGGCGCTGCTTGAGCCGCCGCGCTTTGGCGCGGATCTCCATCATCGTCAGGTTCGGCGAATCGTCCACGAACAGCGGCGCCTCGCTGATCTCACTCATCCGCCGCGCCAACTTGGTCCAGTCGTCGTCGCTCATCCGCCCGGACCGCATATCCCCGAGCTTGATCTTCGCCTCCGCCGACAACAACCGCATGACGATCTCGGTACGACTCATCTCCAAGGAAAAGATAACGCTCGCCAAGCCATGCTTGATCGAGCAACTGCGCATGAAATCCATTCCCAAAGTCGAGTTGTGCGTGGGAATCATCGAGCGTCCGGCCAGATACAGATGATCGGCGTTGTCCACTTCGACGCAGCGCACCGGCACGCTGTCGATCCGGCGTACATCGACGACGAATCGCGAGTTCGATCGCACCGTGCTGCGGCTGGCGCGCCGTTCCTTGTGCAGCAAGGCCTTCCGATACAGACCGAACACCTCGTCGTCGGTGGCGAAGGTGAGGGTGTAAGCGGTAGAGGATTCCTCGGAACGCCCTCGGACTCGCTTGGTGGAGAGATGACAGCGGTAACCGAGGCCGACGATCAGCTCGTGCACGTCTGCGACGAGCCGGGCGTTCGTGACACTGAACTGTACGGAGCCGCCGTTGGTCACGGTGCCGTCGGTGTCCAGCAAACCGGCCAGTAGGGACCGTCGCTGTTGCTCGGACGCTCGCAGGTAGTCGATGGGAATGTGCTTGTCACCGAGGACACCGAGCGTCCGCAGGCGCGCCCGCACGCTCCCGACGGTGTTCCGGCACTTCTGGCACAGGCGCAGACCGATCGACCGTTCGCCGCAATTCGGGCAGCGCGGTGCAGGCACCGGAGCCGAAAGGAACCGAGCCTTTCCGCCGCAGGACCGCCCACAGGTGCGGACCTCGGTGGTGAAAGGAACGAATTCCTTGCCGCAGACCAGGCACTCGCGTGCGGGGATCGGCTCGTCGGCAGGCAATGTCAGCTGATAACGCAGCCGAGCCGACCGCGAGGGCACCGCGACGATCCCCTCGGCCTCGATTCGCGCGATGATCTCTGGATCGGCGCAGGTGAGCTGTGCGGCGGCGGACGTTCCGTCGCCGAGCCAGGCGCCCAGCGTGTAGGGCGGCACCGTCAGGGCGCGCGCAGGCAGTTGTAGCGGGCCGGAATTGCTGACCGAGTGGTTCAGTCTGCGATCCGCGGTGTCGCACCGCAGCGTTCTCGCGATCTCGGCGGTCGTACGCACCTCGGCAGCTGCCCGTTTCGACCGTCTGGATGCCCTGGTCTCCGTGAGCCATTGATGTTGTTCATCCGCGACGAGCACGGAGCCGTCGGAGAACTCCACCTCGTAGCAGGGACGCCCGGACAAAACGTCGGTCGCCGCTACGACGCGGGTGGGACGACCCTTCGCGTCCAACAATTCGTCGCCGACGTGGACCTCACCCATGGTGGTCCATCCGGTGGGTGTCGGAAGGGGGGTATCCAGGGCCAGCGCCTTGCCCACACCAGGCCTGGCCGCGACGATGATCATCTGACCGGGGTGCAGGCCATTGGTGATTTCGTCGAGTTCGGTGAAACCGGTGGGGACGCCGAGGGAGATGCCGCCGCGGCTGGCGATGGAGTCGATTTCGTCCATCGTCGGCTGGAGCAGTTCTTCCAGGGGGAGGAAGTCTTCGCTGGTGCGGCGTTCGGTGACCTCGTAGACCTCGGCTTGGGCGCGGTCGACGACCTCGGCGACGTCCTGGCCGTCGGCGCCCGCGTAGCCGTACTGGACGATGCGGGTGCCCGCCTCGACCAGGCGGCGCAAAATAGCCTTCTCGGCCACGATTTCGGCGTAGTAGCCCGCGTTGGCCGCGGTCGGCACGGTCTGGGTGAGCGTGACCAGATACGGCGCGCCGCCGATGCGCTTGAGCTCGCCACGGCGGTCCAGGCCCGCGGCGACGGTCACCGGGTCGGCGGGTTCGCCGCGCCCGTAGAGATCCAGGATCGTGTCATAGATGGCCTGATGGGCGGGACGGTAGAAATCGCCGGGCCGAATCGCCTCGACGACGTCGGCGATGGCGTCCTTGCTCAACAGCATGCCGCCGAGCACCGACTGCTCGGCCGCCATGTCGTGCGGAGGCTGGCGGCCGAAGTCCTCGCCGGGAGGTTCGGGCGGGAAGTCCGTGTGCCCGCGGTCATCGGTGGTTGTCACCAGACTCGACCGTCCTCTCTACCCCACGACCGGGATGCACCCTGTCGACTCGTTTTACTCCCGGGCACCGACACGTTCGAAAAAGCCTTTGACCAGGGCTCCAGCTACCGCCGCGGCACCGGTCCGTGCGCGCGCTCGGGAGCGGCCCGCGCGCAGCGATGCGACGAACCTAGGCGACCCGCTGGCTGTGCACCAAACCGCGCTGTGCACACAGCTGTGGATAACTTGGGGAGAGTTCACCCAACCGTGTGCACCCCCTGTGTACAACTTGGGGAAAACCCAGGTCGGCGGGGTCAAATACGCAGATAGATATGGACTTCCGCGTTCTTCCAGGTGTGGATTAATGAAGTACCGGCGTGTCGGCCAAGTTGAACAGCCGGGCGTGTTGGGTTAACAGCACGTGAGCTGCATATGGCCTGAATCACATTGCGGACGGTCGGTTCGACCAGTAATCCACAGGCTGGGTAGACCAGGCGTCGTTGCGGTGTGCGGTGCGGCCCAGATTGTCCCTGATGACGCGCTCGGTCATCCGGCAAATAATTAGCTACAAAGCGGCTCGCGGCAGCAGAGCACGACCGAGGACCACTCCCGTGAACGGACGGGAGTGGTCCTCGACGCGATGCCTGGAATCAGGCGGCGGTGACCGTGAGGTCGAACTTCGCCGCCACGTCCGGGTGCAGGTGCACCAGGATGGCGTGCTTGCCGGTCGACTTGATGTGCGCCTTCGGCAGCTCGATGCTGCGCTTGTCGATGACGGGGCCACCCGCCGCCTTGACGGCCGCGGCGACGTCCGACTGGGTCACCGAGCCGAACAGCTTGCCGGTGCCCGCGGTCTTCACCGCCAGCGAGACCGACTCCAGGTTCTCGATGGCCTGCTTCAGCTCGTTGGCGTGGTCCAGGTCGCGGACCCGGCGGGCTTCCTGCGCCCGGCGAATGCCCTCGACCTGCTTCTGCGCGCCACGGCTGGCCGCGATCGCCAGGCCGCGCGGCAGCAGGTAGTTGCGGCCGTAGCCGTCCTTGACCTCAACGGTGTCGCCGGGGGCACCGAGGTTGTCCACATCAGCGGTAAGAATCAACTTCATTGGCGTGCCTCCCTTTCTCAGCGAGCCGTCGACACGTAAGGCAGCAGCGCGACCTCACGCGAGTTCTTGACCGCAACCGCGACATCACGCTGGTGCTGGACGCAGTTGCCGGTGACGCGGCGGGCGCGGATCTTGCCGCGGTCGCTGACGTACTTGCGCAGCAACGCCGTGTCCTTGTAATCGATCGTGACGGTTCCGGTCTTGCTCTCCTTGCAGAACGAGCAAGCCTTCTTCTTCAGCACCTTTTCGCGCGCGGGCGCTTTAGGCATGGTCTTGTACTCCGTAATCAGTGATGGCCCGAATTCGTGCGGGCCGTTGTGGCCGTTCTCAGAACGGCGGTTCGTCATCCATGCGGCTGTTGCCCCCGAAGGAGCCTGCCGCGGGCGCACTGCCCCAAGGGTCGTCCTCGGCACCGCCGGAACGCCCACCGCCACCACCGGAGGAGGCGTAGCCGCCACCGCCGCCGGACCCGGACCCGAAGCCGCCGCCACCACTGCCGCGGCTGGTCTTGTTGACCTTCGCGGTGGCGTAGCGCAGCGAGGGACCGACCTCGTCGACCTCGAGCTCGACGACCGTGCGCTTCTCACCCTCGCGGGTTTCGTAGGAGCGCTGCTTGAGCCGTCCGCTCACGATGACACGGGAACCCCTGGTCAGGCTTTCGGCGACATTCTCTGCGGCCTCGCGCCAGATATTGCAGCGCAGGAACAGCGCTTCGCCGTCTTTCCATTCGTTCGAATTACGGTCGAACACACGGGGAGTCGACGCGACGGTGAAATTCGCCACCGCCTGTCCCGCCGGTGTGAATCGAAGCTCCGGGTCGGCCGTCAGATTTCCGATGACGGTGATGACCGTGTCGCCTGCCATGTGGTTCCTCCTGCTCGGTGTGCAGTCCGCGTCTCGCTGTTGCGCTAGAGCCTAGGCACAGGCTCCGACGCAAACGAGGGTTGCCGGACTACTTGTCGTGGCGCAGAACCTTGGTGCGCAGCACCGACTCGTTGAGACCGAGCTGGCGGTCGAGCTCGCTCACGGTGGCGGGCTCGGCGGTCAGGTCGACCACGGCGTAGATGCCCTCGGCGTTCTTGGCGATCTCGTAGGCGAGCCTGCGGCGGCCCCAGATGTCGACCTTGTCGATCTTGCCGCCCTCGGTGCGAACGACACTGAGCAGGTTGTCCAGCGACGGACCAACAGTGCGCTCGTCCAGGCTCGGATCGAGGATGACCATCACTTCGTAATGACGCACGGACCAATCACCTCCTGTGGACTAGGAAACGGCCACGGACGGTCCGTGGCAGGAGGGTCGTTGCGTCAGCAACCCGAACAGGCTACATGAGCGGCACCTGAGCAGTGAAATCGCCCCGCGAGCCGCCCCGGCTCGCACGTGTTCGGCTCGCGCGTTCGCGTCGCTAGGAAGGGGAATGGCGGCACGGCCCCGACCGTCCGCTTAGGGTGGATCCATGCCGACCGGACTCGCCGCCAGCGACCTGCCCGCGGGTGGCGTGCGACGCCGCGCGGCGTTCGCCGTGGTGGTGGTGCTGCTCTGCGGTCTCGTCCTCGCGCTGGCGTACGCGAACAAGGCGCGTTGCGCGGGTGCGCCGTTCGACCGGGACGGGCGCAGCACGGTTTTCGATGTGATCAAGGATTCGGACGTCTGCTATTCCGATATCCAATTCCTCTGGCTCGGCCGAGACATCAACGAGCACGTCTTTCCCTATGTGACCGGCGGCATCACCGACGACGGGGCGTTGGTCGGCGGCGCGGTGGAATATCCGGTGCTCAGCGGCGTGCTGATGTGGTTCGGCGCGGTGGGCGCGCACAATGACGCCGATTTCCTGCGGTACTCGGCGCTGCTGCTGGCGCCCTTCGCGTTGCTGACCGCGTGGATGCTGGCTCGCCTGGCCGGCGGCGCGGCCCTGCTGTGGGCGGCCGGACCGCCGCTGGTGCTCTATGCCTTCCACAACTGGGAGCTTCCGGTGGTGTGCACGGCGGTGGCGGCCGTCTACGTGATGACCGCGTTGACCCGCTACTCGGTGCGTACCAGGGGCGTCGTGGCCGCGGTGCTGCTCGGGCTCGGGTTCTGCCTCAAGCTGTACCCGGGGATCTTCGTGTTGCCCTTGCTGGCGTACGTGCTCACCGGCGGTGGCGAGCGCGACGCGGGAGCGGGCGATCGCGGACCGGACGTCCGTGGCGCTCTGCTCACCGCGGGCGCGGCGATCGGCACCGTGGTAGTGGTGAATCTGCCGTTCGCGCTGGTGGGTTACGAAGGCTGGCGCGCGTCCATCACCTTCCAGCAGTTGCGTCAGGCCGATATCACCACGAATTCCATCTGGTACTGGGGACTTCGGCCGATGTTCGGTCCCGATCCGCGCAGCGAGGCGGCGTTCCAGCAACTGGTCTCGGTCGCTTCCCCGTTGCTGGTGCTCGCGGCGTTCGCGCTGGCCATGTGGCTCGGCTGGCGGCGCTACCTGGCGACCGGCGTGTTCCCGTGGGTCGGTGTGAGCGGCGCGATGCTGTGTGGATTCCTGTTGTTCCACAAGGTGCATTCCCCGCAGTACACCCTCTGGCTGGTGCCGTTCCTGGTGCTGCTCGAGATCCCCTGGTGGTTGGTCGGCAGCTATCTCGTCGCCGACGCGGCCATCGGGATCGGGGTGTTCCGCTACTTCTACTCGATGGGTACGGGCAAGTCGGTCGAGTTGATGGAGCACATCGTCCAATTCGGTGTGTGGGGGCGCGCGAGCCTGCTGATCGTGTTCTTCTTCGTCTTCCTGTGGGCGGCGCCGCGTGGAAATCGGTCGATGACGCCCCGGGCCGCGCGGTCCGACCCCCGCGATCTGGTTCCGGTGGTCTAAGGCCCACCGTGCCGGGCCCGAAAGGCCGCGCTTTTGGCGCGGTTGCCGCACAGGGTCATGTCGCACCACCGGCGCGAGCCGCCACGGGAAGTGTCCACATACAGCCGCGTGCACACGGGGCGACCGCACTCCTTGACGAGCGCCCGGCTGCCCAGTAACTCGATCGCGGAACGTGCGACGGCGGCCAAGGCCGCGTCCGCGTCGCCGGAACGGACGACCGTGCCGTCGGCGCGCAGGCTGATCGAGGGCGGGACGCCCTCGGCGAATTCGTTGACGGTCCGGCGATCGCCGTCGTCGAAGGCGGTTTCGCGGGCAGCGGCCAGCGCCATGCGATAGGCCGCCTCACGCAAGCGCACCGCCCGCGCGAGGGTGTCCGCGTCGGCGGTTGGCGGGCTGTCGAGCAGGCCCGCGGCGACGATCCAGTCGGCCAGCGCCGCGGGTGTGGAGAGGACGTCCTCGAACCTGGTCGAGCGCCCCATGACGGTACCGGCGAAGTCCAGGGCGAGGTTGCCGCTCACGAAGGTGAACACCTCCTCATAGTAACCGCCTTGACAGGTTATTGAACCGGATGCCACTGTGATAACCACCCAAGGTGGTTACTCGAGGAGGGTCCGTGCAGAGCCGATTCGCGATGGTGGCCGCGCAGCCGCTGTTCGTCTTGTTGTGGAGCAGTGCGTTCATCGCGGGGGTGATCGGGGTCGGCGCGGCGCCGCCGCTACTGGTGCTGTTCGTGCGCTTCGCCGTCGCGGGAGTGCTGCTCACGGCCTACGCCCTCCTCGCGCGGGTCACGTGGCCGCAGGGAGGCCAATTGCGTCACGTGCTCGTCGCCGGGCTGCTGATGCAGATGGTCCAGTTCGGCGCGTTCTACACGGCGATGGCCGAGCATGTTTCGGCGGCGGTGATCGCGCTGGTGCAGGGCTTGAATCCGGTGGTCATCGCTCTGTGCGCCGGACTGATCGGCGAAGTCGTCACGATGCGGCAGTGGTTCGGCTTCGGCATCGGCGGCATCGGAGTCGCACTCGCCGTGTTCGACCAGTCCCACTTCTCCCTGGCCGGACTGCTGCTGTGCGTGGCAGGGCTGCTCGGGTTGAGCATCGGCACCGTGTACCAGAAGCGATTCACGCCCACCGTCGATCCCAGGGCGGCCACGGCGCTGCACGTGGCGATCAGCGCGCCGATCGCCGGGGTGCTGACCTGGCTGTCCGGCCAAGTGCACGTGTCGGACGTGGGCCGGTTCGCCGGGTCGCTCATCTGGATGGTGCTGGTCAACTCCATGGCCGCGTTCCTGCTGCTCAACGCCATGTTGCGCCGGTGGGACGCGACCAGGGTGGGCAAGCTGTTCTTCGCGACGCCCGCCGTGACCGCGATCCTGGCCTGGTTGCTGATCGATCAGCCGCTGCGACCGTTGACCGTCGCCGGACTCGCCATCGGCCTGGTGGGTTTGGTGTTCGCGGCTCGCAAGCCGGCGACGGCGGTCGTCGCGCGGCAGCCGGTGCCGGTGCCGCGGTGACCTACTTGCGCCCGGCCTGCCACTGCATGCCCCACTGGTATGCCTGGTCGAGTTCGCGCTGGGCGCCGTTGACGTAGTGCACTTCCCGGTGCACGGTGACCCCGGCCCCCTGGTTCTGCAGCAGGGCGATGGCGCACGAGCGAGCGCCGTCCACCGGAGAATCGAGGCGGACCTCGACCTGCGGACCGGATGTGGGGTAGAGCGTCACCACGCCGTCGGCGGCGGCCCAGTTCGGCACACCCTCGTAGATGAAGGCGAAGATCAGGATGCGCCGGAACAGCTCGGGCCGCGCGAGGTCGATGTGCAGGTTCTCGCCCGACGCGGCCGCGCCGCTGCGATCGTCGCCGTCGAGCCGGATGTAGGGCTCGGCCTCCAGCGTGCCGAAATTGCCGCCGATCGCCTGGACGACGCCCTTGGCGCCGTTGGACAGTTCGTAGAGACAGCCGAGGTCGAGATCGATCGGCTTGGCGCGGCGGAAGAATCCCCTCGGTCCGCTCGACCAGTTCAGGTTGACCCGCATGGTGCCCTGCTGCTCACCCGGCTTGGTCAGGTTGATGCTCGGTGTCGCCTTCGACAGGGTCACCTTGGACAGGTTGACGCCGCCGGGGTTGTCGTCGATCGCCATGGCGCGATCCCCCCTCTGTGGAAACGAGAGCGGCAGCGGCCATCCCTCGGGATGGGGCCGCTGCCGCAACGGGTCTTCGGGCTGCTTGCCGGGAATCAGCCTACCGGCGTCGGTTCCCGTTCGCTGTCCAGTTCCTCTTCGTCCGCTCGGCCGTTGCGGACGATGCTGGTGATGAACGCCGCACCGATGAACGCGACGCCGACCAGGCCGGTGACGACCTCGTTGATGTGCACGCCGATCGAGACCAGCAGGATCGCCGCGAGCGCGCCGATCGCCCAGTGCGCGCCGTGCTCCAGGTAGACGTACTCCGACAGCGTGCCCTTGCGAACCAGGTACACCGTGATCGACCGGACGAACATGGCGCCGATCAGGCCGAGGCCGAGCGCGATGATGATCGGGTCGGAGGTGATGGCGAACGCGCCGATCACGCCGTCGAAGGAGAACGACGCGTCGAGCACCTCCAGGTAGAGGAACAGGAAGAAGCCCGCCTTACCGGTGGCCTTGACCAGCTCCGACGGCCCTCCGCTCTGCTCCTCGGTGTGGAACATGGAGCCGAGCCCGTCCACCGCGATGTAGGTGATCATGCCGAGCAGGCCCGCGACCAGCACGGTCGAGCGGTGCGCCTCGTCGGCGATGAACTCCGCGGTGAGGATCAGGCCCGCACCCGCGACCACCACGGAGAGCATGTCCAGCTTGCCCGCCTTGGCAAGCGGCCGCTCCAGCCAGCTCAGCCAGGTGATCTCGCGTTCCTCGAAGATGAAGTTGAGGAACAGCAGGGCCAGGAACATACCGCCGAACGCCGCGATCTGCGGATGCGCGTCGGTGAGCAGTTTCTCGTAGCTCGGGCTGCCGTCCGGGAAGGTCAGGGCGCCGTCCGGGGGCGGGTTGAGGGCCAGGTCGAAGGCCCGCACCGGATCCAGCCCCGCGGTGATCCACACGATCGCCAGCGGGAAGACCAGCCGCATGCCGAACACGGCGATCAGCACGCCGACGGTGAGGAAGATCCGCTGCCAGAACGCGCTCATCCGTTCCAGGACGGTGGCGTTGATCACGGCGTTGTCGAACGAGAGCGACACCTCGAGGATGCCGAGGATCGCGGCGAGCGCGAGGGCGGTCGGTCCGCCGTACACGACCGCGACGACGAGCGAGAGCACCGTGACGACGAGGGACATGCCGAATATGCGCAGGACCACGCTGGGACCTTTCGTGAGTGAAAACGAGGCGGCGACGTTTGCTACCAGCGTGGCTGCTGGATCGCCGGTTGTCCAACGTTGCTCCCAGGGCGCCGGCATGCCTGGGTGGCACGACGAGGGGGCCCGTCGCCGGGCCCCCTGTGAACAGCTAAGTGGGGCTTAGACGTTCACGCCGTAATCACGGGCGATGCCCGCCAGACCGGAGGCGTAGCCCTGACCGATCGCGCGGAACTTCCACTCCGCGCCGTTGCGGTACAGCTCGCCGAAGACCATGGCGGTCTCGGTCGAGGCGTCCTCGGTGAGGTCGTAGCGGGCGAGCTCCTCGCCGTTGCTGCGGTCCACGACACGGATGTAGGCGTTGCGGACCTGGCCGAAGGACTGCGACCGGGAGTCGGCGTCGTAGATCGAGACCGGGAAGAAGATGCTCTCGATCGTGGGCGGGGTGTTCGCCAGGTCGACGTTGATGACCTCGTCGTCGCCCTCGCCTTCGCCGGTCCGGTTGTCGCCCGCGTGCTCGATCGAGCCCTCGGGAGAACGCAGGTTGTTGAAGAAGACGAAGTGCTGGTCGGACAGGACCTTCTTGTCCCCGCCGGTCGCGATGGCGCTGGCGTCGAGGTCGAAGTCGGTGCCGGTGGTGGTCCGCACATCCCACCCCAGGCCGACCGAGACAGCAGTGAGGTTAGGCGCCGCCTTGGTCAGCGAGACATTGCCGCCCTTGGACAAACTGACACCCATGCGGGATTCCCTTTCAATAGTCCGTCATTGGTTCCCAGCATGTCCGGATCGCCGGGGACGCCATCGACAGTAGTAGGTTTCCGCGAACTTTCGTAGGAACCCGCGTAACCCCCGGCGAACAGGAAGATCTCCTACCATCGGGGCGTGGCAGGCCGGAGGCGTGGATGGTTTCGTTCGTCGGAGAACGACGAGTGGATCGAGCATGCCCGCACGACGCTGGCGACGGCTTTCCTCGACATGGATCGGCGCCAGAGCGCGGCCGAGGCGGCGGTGCACGCCGCCGATCAGATCTTCCCCGAGCGGCGTACCGGCGCGCGCTGGGAACCGTTGCGGCACAGATGCTATGGCGCCGCGGAGGTGTATCTGACGCTGAGCGCCGAGCTGGAGGCCGCGCAGCAGGGCGGCCCGCCGGTGCCGCAGGGCCGGCAGCGCGTCGACGCGGCGGTACGGCAACTGGCCGACGCGGCGCGCGCGGTCGACGAGTTCTATCGCGGCGACCAGGGCAAGCTGGAGGAGGCGGTGGCGGTGCTCGGCGCGGTGCCGCAGTTGGCCCAGCAGGTGAAGGTCGCCGCGGCCGGTGTGCGCGGGCGGGCCGCCGAATCGGAGTTCGCGGACTATCCGTCGGTGCGCAGGCACGCCGCCGCGGTCGATGAGGCGCTGGTCACACTGGAGGCGGCGGGTTCCGGCGGGTCCGCGGGCACCGTGCGGGAGGCCGCGAACCATCTGCAGGCGGTCACCAACGAGCTGGCGGATGCGTTGGCGCAAGCACCATCTCGGGCGGCGGCCGCGAACAACGCGATATCGTCCGTGACAACCCGGCTTGCCGCGGTCCGGACCAGGGCCGAAGGCGTTCCGCAGGCGTTCTCGGCGCTGCTGCGCGAGTTCAATGCTGCGAGTTCGGCCGATCTGGCTAACAATGAGCGGGAAAGTCAGCGAGCCATCGAGGCCGCGGACGCGGCCCTCGGCAGGGCGCGTGCGGCGGCGGTAGAGAACAATCCGGAGTTTGCACTTGATCTGACCACATCCGCGCGCGGGTTCCTCGCCGAGGCCGAGCAGCGAGTCGACGCCGTCACCAAGCGGCTCAGCCTGCTGCGTGCGATTCGGTCCGACCCGCACGAACAGGCCAAGGCCGTACGATTCCGGCTGCGGGACGCGCAGATGCTCGCGGTGAGCCGCGGGCTGGTCGCCGAATGGGGCTCGGTCCTCGACGCGCAAGCGGCACGAATCGACCGAATCAGCGAAACACTGTCGGGGCGTCACCCCGACTACTGGGCCTATGTGGCGGAACTGGATGCCGTCACCGAATTCATAGCCGGGGTAGTGGATCGAATGAGAAGACAAGCAGGACCACGACGAGAATGAGAATGGGGCAACGATGACCGCAGGCATCGCCGTCCAGCAGGAGGTTTCCCTGCGGAAGCGAATGCCGCTGCGCCACTTCCGGCAGTTGCCCGGACCGGAGGCGAGGCGTCTTTTCCACCGGCAGCCCGAACCGTTCGGCGACGACAACACCGACCGCGAGCTGCTCGCGATCGGTCTCGGTGCGACGCTGTACGCGCCCGCGACCAGGCCCGATCTCGCGCTGACGATCGGCAGGCGGGCCGGGCACGGCGTGTGTTCGATGGTGATCGACCTCGAGGACGCGGTGGCCGATCACGAGGTGGAGTACGCCAAGCGGCAGACCGTCGACGCGCTGGATCTGCTCGCGGGCAGCCACGACGCCAACCCGCTGTTGTTCGTTCGGGTGCGCGACGCGGACACGATCACCGAGCTCATCGAGCAACTCGGACCGGGCGCCAAGGTGCTGACCGGGTTCGTGTTCCCGAAGTTCGACAGCGTCACCGGGCCGAAGTACCTCAACGCGCTGAACGTGGCGGCCCAGCGGCTGGGCCGGCCGCTGTACGGGATGCCGGTGCTGGAGTCGGCGGGGCTGGTGCATCGGGAGACCCGCGATTACGAACTCACCCAGATCGCGGCGCTGCTGGCCGCGCACCGGGACCGGGTGCTCGCGGTGCGGGTCGGCGCGACCGACATGTGCTCGACCTTCGGCATCCGGCGCGACCGCGACCTGACCATCTACGACGTGCGCGTGGTCGCCGACGTCATCGCCGACATCGTGAACTACCTGGGGCGCGCGGACGGAACCGGATTCGTCATCACGGGGCCGGTGTGGGAGTACTTCGCCGATCACGAACGGATGTTCCGGCCGCTGCTGCGGACGGCGCCGTTCGAGGAGTCCGACGCGGTGCCGTTCCGGCAGTACCTGGTCAGCCGGGATCTGGACGGTTTGCTGCGGGAGATCACGTTGGACCGGGCCAACGGCATCCAGGGCAAGACGGTGATCCACCCGTCCCACGTGGCGGCCGTGCACGCGTTGTCGGTGGTGACACACGAGGAGTACTCGGACGCGCTGGACATCCTGCGCGACGACGTCGGCGGCGTGGCGGCCTCCGGCTACCGGAACAAGATGAACGAGATGCGGCCGCATCGCAGTTGGGCGCGACAGACCCTGTTGCGCGCGCGGGTGTTCGGCGTGGCGAACAAGGGAGTGTCGTTCGTGGATCTGCTGACGGCGTTGGTCACCGTATGAGCCGAACCGCGACCGATTTCGGCGACAACGAAACATTCTGGGCGACAAAGGTTCTCGGTATAGACCTGCATCACGATCCGGTGCGCGAACTCGGCTCGGACCGGCTGCGCACGGCGCGTTTGCCGATCACGGCCCTGGTGCAGCCGGGTGTGCGCCACAACAATCGGCGCCGGGCGCACCTGCTGGTTTCCACCGTGCTGGGCAAGCATCTGCCGACCGATCCGCGGGTGGTGCTCGGTGCGGGCGATCAGCTGGGCGATCTGGTCCGCGCGGTGCTCGGTGAGCGCGATGCCGTCGTGCTCGGATTCGCCGAGACCGCAACGGGTCTCGGTCATTGTGTGGCCGCGCGAATCGGCGCGAGCTGCTATCTGCATTCGACCCGGCGCGCGGTGCCGCACGCGTCGACGCTCGCCGGTTTCGAGGAAGGGCACTCGCACGCCACTTCCCACCTGCTGCAACCGGCGCCTGCCGACATCTTCGTCAACGATCTGCCGCTGGTACTCGTCGATGACGAGATTTCCACCGGCGCGACGGCGATCGATGCGGTGCGCGCGCTGCACGCCTTCGCGCCCCGTGCGCACTACGTGCTCGCGTCACTGGTCGATCTGCGCACCGAGGCCGATCGCGCCCGATTCGACGCGGCCGCGGCCGAACTCGGTGCCCGGATCGACACGGTCTGTCTCGCCATCGGTCGCGCGTCGCTGCCCGACGGGCTGGTCGAGGCGGTCGGCGCCCTTCCCGAACCGCGGCTCAACCCGACCGCCGCGCATCTCGGTTCGTTCGGGCGCGTCGAACTCCCCTGGCCGACCGCGGTTCCAGAGGGTGGCAGGCACGGCGTACTCGCTTCCGACATCGGCGCGTTCGAGGCGGCGCTGCTGGAAGCAGGCCAGGCTTTGACCGCCCGGCTCGACGCGGACTTCGCGGGCAGGCCCGTCATCGTGCTCGGACACGAGGAGCTGATGTACCTGCCCCTGCGATTGGCGGCGCTCCTCGCCGAGTCGGGCACGCCCACCCGCTTCCAGACCACCACGCGATCGCCCGCGTACGTGCTGGATGAGCCGGGATATCCGTTGCGGCGAGGGTTTCGCTTCACCGCGCCCGAGCCGGGCGATGCCGCGCCGCGCTATCTCTACAACGCGCAGTGGCCCGCGACCTCGCTCGACCTGTTCGAGGCCGACTTGGCGGGGCTGGTCGCCGCCCCGTCGGAGCGCGATGCCGCCGTGACGATCACCGACGACGGTGTGGACAGCGGCGCGGAGGGCGACGGCCCGGCCGCCGATCCGGTGCTCGTCGTCGTGGTCGACTCGCCTGCCGACACCGCGGAGCTGACGGCCGAACACGGGCTGATCGATGTACTGACCGCTTCCGGGGCCGACGTGCTGCTCGCGGTGCTGCCGGAGGCGGATCCGCGGCGGCTGTACGCCGAACGCGTGGAGTCGAACGGGAGCCGGATATGACCGGTACCAGGGTGGGCGCGCTACCCATCCCGTTGCACGGACCGGAATTCGGCTCCTACGCGGCCGAGGAAGTTTCCTGGCTGCTGAAGGATCTGTCGGAAGTCGACCTGGAGGCCGACATCGCCGAGCGGGAACGGCGGATCCAGGCCGGGAAGGCGCACTACGCGGAGTCGCTGCCGATCGAATATCAGCCCGACGCGTCGTACCGGGCGCTGTTCGACGAGGTGCTCGCGGCCAGCGCCGAACGGCTCGCGCTGGCCGTGGCGACCGTGTCGGAGCTGGTCGTCGCCGAACGTGGCGAGGACGTCGTCCTGGTGTCGCTGGCCCGCGCGGGCACGCCGGTCGGCATTCTCATGCGCCGGTGGCTGCGTTCGCGGCGTCCGAGCCTGGAGGTGCCGCACTACGCGGTGTCGATCGTGCGGGATCGCGGCATCGACGCGGTGGCGCTGGACTATCTGGCCGAGCAGCACGATCCGTCCTCGGTCGTGTTCGTGGACGGATGGACCGGCAAAGGCGCGATCACCCGCGAACTGACCGAAGCGCTGGACGCCTACCACGCCGCCGGTGGCCCGCGGTTCGACGACGAATTGGCGGTGCTGGCCGATCCAGGGCACTGCGTGCGCACCTACGGCACCCGCGACGACTTCCTGATCGCCTCGGCCTGCCTGAATTCGACTGTCTCCGGCCTGGTTTCGCGCACGGTTCTGAACGACACGCTGATCGGACCCGGCGATTTCCACGGCGCCAAGTTCTACCGCGAACTGGCCGGTGACGACGTGTCCGGGCGCCTGCTGGACACCGTGAGCGGCGCCTTCGACGCGATCCGCGATCGGGTGCCCGCCGAGGTGGCCGCGATCCGCGCGAGCGACCGGACGCCCACCTGGACCGGCTGGGCATCGGTGGAGCAGGTGCGGGAGCGGTACGGCATCACCAGCGTGAATTTCGTGAAGCCCGGTGTCGGCGAGACCACGCGGGTGCTGCTGCGGCGGGTGCCGTGGCGGGTGCTGGTGCGCGAGGCGGACGCGCCGGAGCACGCGCACATCCGGATGCTCGCCTCGGCCCGGGGTGTCCCGGTCGAAATCGTCGCCGACCTGGCATATTCGTGTATGGGATTGATCAAGGACGTGCAGCAGTGAACCTATCCCCGGCAACCCATCGAAGACGGGCGCTGATCGCGACCGACCTGGACCGGACGATGATCTACTCGCGTAACGCCTTCAGCACCACCGCCGACGTGCCGACGGTCTGCGTGGAGCATCTGGAAGGGGCGCCGCTTTCGTTCATGACCACCACCGCGGCGCTGCGGATGCAGACCCTGACCGAACCCGCCGCCGTCGTTCCCACCACCACCCGCACCATCAAACAGTTCGACCGCATCCGGCTGCCCGGAGCGCCGTGGCGCTACGCGATCACGAGCAACGGCGGGAACATCCTGGTGGATGGCGTGCCCGATCTGAGCTGGCGCATCGACATCGACGCCAAGGTCCGTGCGGGTGGGGCCACCCTGTCCGAGGTGAGCAAGGAATTGCACACCCGCATCGACGACTCCTGGGTCACCAAGTTCCGCGTGGCCGACCACCTGTTCTGCTATCTGGTGGTCAAGCCCAAAGCCGTCCCCGAGGGATTCCTCGCCGAGTGGGACGACTGGTGCCGTCCGCGCGGCTGGTCGGCCTCCCAGCAGGGCCGCAAGATCTACACCATGCCGGTCGCGGTCTGCAAGAGCCGCGCGGTCGCCGAGGTGCGCAATCGCCTCTGGGAAAACCGGGAACTCGCCGACGAGGCGCGCACCCTCGCCGCGGGCGACGGCGCCCTCGACGCCGAAATGCTGCGCGCCGCCGACTCCGCCATCCGCCCCCGCCACGGCGAACTCGAACAACTCAACTGGACCCACCCCAACCTCACCATCACCCGAGCCACCGGCATCCTCGCTGGCGAGGAGATCATCAACTGGTTCATCAAGGCAGCTCCGACGCCTTCCGAGTAGCCAGGACGGCATCGGTGTACTGCTCGGTGGTGAGATCGCCGTCCGCGACTCCGAGTTGATGAAGCGTGGTCCGAACGATCTCCAGCGCTTCCGCCAGTTCCGCTTCGGGCACAATGGTTTCCAGCTCGATGAACGTGCCGTCCAACGCGGGGACCGTCACCAGCGTGGCCAACAGCTCGCGTCCTTCGGATGCGAATCGATAGTTGATGCAATGCTTTTCGAAGCCGACCAAATCCTTCATGCCGAGACCCCGTAGCACGGAGTCGATTACCGAAGGATCGGCTACCTCGGTTTCGTATTCTGGCTTCGATCCACTGGCCGTGTCGATCGCGGGTTCCTTGTAGGTCAGCAGGGATCGCCGACCATCGTCCGTAGTGATCGTCCGCACCCGCAGTTCACGGCCCTCCGAAGACAATCGCTCGTCCGCTAGGTCATAGTAAGTGTCCAGATATTTCGAGCGCTGGCCTGTGCTACGCGCCGCCAGTGCAGCCCGCACGGACTCGACGTCACGGACTCGAGCTTTGAGTTCCGCCTCGATCATGGGACCGATCCTCTCTCGCAGGACTCCGTTGGTCGCCGCCGTGAGCCTGTACATCCCTCAGCGATGCCCCTCGGCGGATGCGCCGAAAGCAGACAGATACAGAGTCCGGTCGAGAACCAGCATCCGCCAGGTCGGCAGCGTGTCGTAGACAGCGGCTTGCAGTTCGACGAAGGGATGCTCGTGAAACTCGGATACTCATGCCAGGGCGAGCGTGATGCCCGCAGTGAAGGACTGCCTCGATTCACCGATTTCCGCTGCGCGGATACCGGGCCGCCGGTCGGGATGCATTCGTCGACTCACACCATGTCGGCGGCGGGGTCGAAGGTCGACTTGAAGTCGGGGCATTCGACCAGGGGGTCGTGGGTGCAGGTGGCGGCGTGGCGGAGGCTGTCGCGCATGCGGATGAGGCGGGTTATGTCGTCGTCGAGTTGCCGGGCTTTTTCGGCCATGCGGGCGCGTAGTTCGGCGTCGGAGGGGGAGGCGCGGAGGAAGCGGGCGATTTCGGTGAGGGTGAAACCGGCGCCGCGTGCGCAGAGGATGAGGGCCAGGCGGTTCAGGACGTCGGGGTGGTAGGTGCGGCGCAGGCCGTTGCGGCCGGTCGGGGCGATGAGTCCGCGTTTCTCGTAGAAACGCAGGGCGGAGGGGGCGAGGCCGGTTTGTTCGCCGACCTCGGCGATATCGAGCAGGTCGGCCATCTCGTCTCCTTGACTTGAACCGCGCTTCAAGTCACAGACTAGCTCACATGACAATCCATCACCTCAATTGCGGATCGGTTCGGCAGATCGAAGCCACCTACGACGGACCCGCGCCCGCGCATGCCGTGAACCACTGCCTGCTGGTCGAGACCGCGTCCGACGGCCTGGTCCTGATCGAGACGGGCATCGGACTGGACGACGTGCGCGACCCGGCGGGCACCCTCGGCGCGGACTGGGTGGCGATGGCCCAGCCCATCCTTTCCGAAGACGAAACCGCGATCCGGCAGGTCGAACGGCTCGGCTACGAGCCCGCCGACGTCCGGCACATCATCCTCACCCACCTCGACGTGGACCACTGCGGGGGATTGCCCGACTTCCCGCACGCACAGGTCCACGTCCTCGCCGCCGAACTGGCAGCGGCGCAGGCCGAAGCGCCGAGCTTCCGCTATCGCTCCGCGCACTGGGCGCACGATCCGAACTGGGTGGCCTACCCGTCGGAACCGACCGGACAATGGTTCGGTTTCAACGCGATCCAACCGAAGGACCTGCCCGACGACTTCCAGCTGATCCCGCTGGGCGGGCACACCGCGGGCCACACCGGGGTCGCCGTTCGCCACGGCGGCAGTTGGTTGCTGCACTGCGGCGACGCGTACTACTACCACCGCGAACTCGATCCGGCTCCGCAGCCGCACCCGGTGCTCGACGTCGTGCAGACCGGTTCCGAGGTCCACCACGACTTGCGGCTGGGCACCCAGGCTCGGCTGCGCGAGCTACACCGCGATCACGGCGACGAGGTCACCCTGATCAGCGCGCACGACCCGTGGGAGTTCCAGCGCGCGAGCTGACCCCTACCGGCGCTGCCAGCACTGTGCCCGGTCGCCGAGATTCCACCACGAGATATAGCCCGGGTCCTGGTCGAGCAAGGTCCATCCGGCTTCGAGCAGGTCGAAGAACGCGCTGTCGGCCGTCCGCCCGCCGCGTGCTTCGCCGATGTAGATCAGCGACGAGCCGCCCGCCTCCTGGTAGGCGGCGAGGGTGCTGGAGGCCATCGGGTTCTCCCAGCCGGGCGGCCAGCAGAGGAACAGCGCGTGGTCGGCGTGCCCGGCGACCAGATCGGCCGTGGAAGACGGCGGCGTGGCGGTGGGATGCCAGGTCGCGGCTTGCCCCGGCGCGGCGGGGAAGGCCGTGTTGGTCGCCCGGTCCGGCGGGTGGGAGTCGAAAGCGCTGATGGGCACGCCGATTCGGGTGAGCTGATGCGCCCAGTAACCGCGCCCGGAGCCGACTTCCAGCACCGGCCTGCCCTGCGCGACGTCCGCTACCCAGCGCAGTGTGGCAGGTGCGGGGATCGCGTACGCGTACGCGGCTTGCAGCACGATCTGCGCATACGCCAGCCGCGCACTGCCTTTCGGGTTGCCGCCGTTCACCTCGGCGCGGTTCGCGCGCTCCCTCGGTCCGGGCGATACCGCGGCGGCGACGATGTCCCAGTACGGATTCGTGCTGGCACCGCCGGTCATGTAGTGCAGTAGGTGTAGGTCGAACGTGGCGTCGGTGATGTCGTGACCGGTGCCGGGCAACCGGCCCGCGGTGGACCAGTAGTCCGCGACCCGCGGATACGCTGTCGCGAAGGTGGATTCGTCTTGGACGAGGTTCGTCAGCGCCGTGCGGCGCTGCGGCGAAAGCGCCAAGTCAGCCATCTTTCGATTCTCCGCCGACCGTCACCGGCCCTGGGGAACATCGAGACGAGTTCACCGACCTGTCGCGAATCCTTCGCTCTCCGTAGGTGATACGCCCAGAAGCCTGTTCTGCTCCGACGCGGTTCGCGCGCCCCGGCTCACCCGCTGTCGCGCATCGACACCAGTCCGCCGAGTGTGCCGAGGTAGGCCGCTCCGTCGGGGCCGAGGGCGATTCCGGCGTAATTGTTGTTGAAGCCGAGGCCGGTGCCGGACAGCTGTTTCCACACGGTCGCGCCGGTGCGGTAGTCGAGGGCCGTCCAGTACCAGGGATCGCTCGGATCGGTGCCCTTCGTGTAGGTGTAGATCAACCCGGTGGCCAGGGACAGCTTCGGTACCACCGACGGCGCGGCTTCGACCGCGTTGGTCCAGGTCAGATGGCAGCCGTTGCCGTCGGCGTCGATGTCGACACGGGCGAAGCCCGCGGCGGTGGTCTTACCGGAGGCGACCGCGTCGGGGTGTCCGTAGCCGTAGTTGTTCTCGACGATGAGTGAGCGTCCCGCGCCGATCAGCGAGTTCTCGGTGGCGCTGTGGCCCGGCTCGAACACCGGCACCGCGCACACCTGCCGTTCGGCGACCGAGGGCGCGGTGCGGTAGACGACGACGTTCATCGGATCGGCATTGTCGGTGATGGCGACATAGCCGTCGGGCAGGACGGTGGGCGTGGTGCCGGTTCCGTCGTCCACTTGGCCCGGCTTGCGCTGGTTGCTGTTGGCGTAGGTGGTTTGCCAGGTGATCCCGGGCGCGCCGTCGGGACCGGCGTCGAAACGCAGGAGCCGCCGGTTGGTGGCGATGTAGACCTCACCGGCCGCACCGACCGCGAACGAGTTCTCGATCTGATTCTCCGCACCGTCTCCGAGCCGAACCACCTGCGCTGCTCCGGTATCCGGATCCAGTGTGCCGACCACGCCGTTCGTCTTGGCCACGAACCAGATCAGGCCGTTCGAGTCCGGCAGTGCGGAGTTCAGCGTCTCCTCCGGGTGCAGCACGCCGGTCAGGTCGTAGTCGCGTACCAGCGAGAACCCGTCGGCGGCGGGGTTCTCGGCGAACACTTGAATGTGTCCGGTGCTGGTGCCCACCACGGCGCGGTCTTCGTCATCGAGGTAGAAGTACCCGCCGCCGCCGAAATTGTTGAAAGCGCCGGGCCGCAGCGTATCGAGGGGATTCTTGCCCGGCAGTGGATGTTTGCCGAGGACGCTCATCGTCGTCGGGTCGATGAGGTAAAGGCCCGGTTGCAGCCCCAGGCAGGTGCTGACGATGCGTCCGGCGCGGTCGAACGCCACCGAACCGCACTCGCTGCCGAGCAGCAGGGAATCGGTCCGCGGTGACCGGCCGAGCGGACCGGGGCGGCGGTAGGTATCGCTCATCCACCCGTCGTTGTGGACTCCCGAGTTTCCGTTCGGCGCGAGATGTGGGTTCTGCGGGACCGGTGGGATGCCGGTGACCGGTTCGCCGCTCGCGGCGGCACCGACGAATCGCGCCGGTTCCGGCACGGCGGGCACCGAAGGAATCGGCGTCGCGGCGGCGGGCACCGCGACTACCGCGGCAAGGATTGCCGCAGGCAGCGTCGCGCGCAGAACCTGGGAGGGGAGGATGTGAAACACGAATGAACGGTATCCGGGTCCGGCGGGCCGCGAATCCCCCACGCGAGTGATTACGCGGGCACGGCCGCGACCGTCGGTACCCGATTCGCGTCGCCGCCGCGTTTCAGTACTGCTGGTGCCCGGCCAGTTGCTGGGCGATGAGTCCTTGCAGTCGTTGCAGGCCGCCGACGGTGATGCCGCTCTGGATCTGTCCCTCGATGGTGCGCACCAGCACGGAGTCGCTGAGCACCTTCTCGCTGGACTGGATCAGCACGGTCCCCGCGCCGGTGAAATCGAACTGGCGCTCCTCACCGGAGTTCACGCCGAATCGTGCCGCACCGGCGGCCAGGAAACCCGAGATCCAGCGTTCGTCGTAGTGGTGGCTCGGGGAGGGGCAATCCGCCCAGCCGACCAGCGACTCGGGGTCGACGCGCAGCGGTGGCTCGGCGAACATCACCGGCCCGTTGGACGAGGCGAGGAACTTGCCGGTGCCGATCAACGTGAGGAACCCGGGCACGATGGACTGGTTGAGCGACAGGCCCGGCTCGAAGGCCAGCAGGTTCGCCGCCCGGATGGTCAGGTTGCCGTTGTCCTCGAGATCGTAGGAGTTGATGTCGTAGCCACGGTCGCCGATGATCAGCTTGCCGTGCCCCTCCGCGACGACGTAGTCGCCGGTGAACAGCGGCGCCGAGAACTGCTGAGACACCATGTGCAGCAGTCCGCCCTGCAACCCGTGGCTGAGCGCCTGGAACCGGATGTCGCCGTAGTAGGCGATCATCGCGCCCTTGCGCATGAACCACGGCTTGTTCAGGTCGATGCAGTAGGCGTAGCTGTTTCCCGGGATGTTGTCGCTCTCACCGAGGTTCATGGGGTTGAGGATCTGGGACATGCTCACAACTTCTCTTCGGAGGCCTGCACGTAGACGACGCCCTGCCCGACGCAATGCAACTGCATCGCCTCGCCGGAACCGCGCCCGACGGCGTCCCGCCAGCTCAGCGCCGCTTTGAGCTCGGTCTGCACATTGCCGTAGGCGGCGACGAAGGCTTGCGGATCGACCACGACCGGATTCGGGCCGCCTACTTGCAATTCCAGGAATCCGCCGTGCGCGAGCAGCACCGCGGCGCCCTGCCCGGACAACTGGGTGGTGAACAGGCCCTGTCCGGTCAACGCCCCCGAGGCGGCGCCACGCAGCGCGCCCATCAGGCCGCCACCGCCTCCGCCACCCGAACTCATCACGGAGACCACCGAACTCTGCAATCCGGCGGTGTTGGCGAGCAGTCGCGAAGCCTCGACGCGCAACGTCGCACCCGGCTGCATGTGCACGACGTGCACCTCCAGGCCGGCGAATCCGTAATGGACCTCGCCATTGCCCTGCGCGAGCATGGTGCGCTCGTGCTCACCCGCCATCGCGCGGCCCGCGAGCCCCATCAGCCCGCCCATGCCGCCCATCCCTTGCGCCCCCGGAACCTGGTGGGGGGCAAAGGAAACATCGCCGGTGTAGAACAGCATCGCGCCGTTGCGAGCGACCACGCCGCCCGCCATTCCGACGTTGACCTTGACGACTTTGCCGTTGATCTTCTCGAACATCCGTCTCTACCGTTCCGCCGGTTGGATCAACACCACGCCGTGGCCGTCCCAGCGCAGCGAGAACGCCTCGCCCGCGTCCTGACCGACGAAACTGCGCCAGGACACGTCGGTGACGAAGGACTGGTTGAGGTTTCCGCGCGCCGCGACGAACGCGTCCGGATCGACGATCAGCGGGTACTGCGGCGAGACCTCCAGGTGGATGAGCGGACCGCCGGCCGAGAGCAGCGCGACCTGGCCCTGGCCGGAGACGGTCGTGGTGAACAGGCCCTGTCCGGTCGACGCACCGCGCAAACCGGCGAAACGCACGTCGGTGCGGAGGTTCCCGGCGAACGCGAGCAGTTGTTGCGACTCCACTTGCAGCGTCTCGTTGTTCAAGTCGACGACGGTGACGTGCTGGCCGTTGACCGCGAAGAACACTCGTCCGTGACCGGCGCACTCCATCAGCGAGAGCTTCTCACCGGTGGCTCGGCGCTTCAGCCCGGCGAGCACGCCGTCGCCACCGCCGAAGCCGGCCGCCTTGAACTGCACGTTTCCCTCGTAGGCGATCATCGAACCGGAGATCGCGCGGAGGCTGGTGCCGGCCAGACGGGCCTCGATCACCTTCTTCGACTGCTCGAACAGTTGCGCCATGGAATGTTTGCCTGCTGTCTCGATCGGGAACACGGTGGGATCGCCGTATTCCATCTACGTGCCGTCACCCTAACCGATGGTTCCGTGGGTGTCGGGGCAGCACGGCCGTTCGATTCCAGCGCCGCGCAGCGCGTTTCTCGTAGAGTGTCAGGCGAACGCACCGACAAGCGAAGGGTCGAACTTGTCCGCAACTCTCGCCAAGGGCCAGAACGGTCCGCTGGCCACCAACGACGTGGTGATATCCGTCCAGCTCACGGCGCCGGCGGATTTGTCGGCGCTACTGGTCACCGAGCGGGGCAAGGTCCGTTCCGATGCGGATTTCGTCTTCTTCAACCAGCCGAGCGGCCCCGGGGTCAATCTGCAGCCTGCGCCCGCGGGCCAGCCCGCGTCGCTGGCTGTGTCGCTGAACGCGGTGCCCGCCGACATCGATCAGATTCGCGCTGTGATCACGCTCGACGACGCGAACAGCAATTTCGGTAGGTTCCCCGCCCCGACCGCGATCGTGTCGGATGCGGCCGGAAATCAGTTGTACGCCTATCGGATCGACGGGCTGAACACCGAGTCGATCGTGATCGCGCTCGAGCTGTACCGCCGCCAGGGTGCGTGGAAGGTGCGTGCGGTCGGACAGGGCTACGCGGGCGGTTTCGCCGCGCTGGTCACCGATCACGGTGTGACGGTCGACGATGCTCCCGCCCAGCCCGCTCAGGCTCCCCAGGCCCCGCCGCCGCCTCCGCAGCAGCCGGTTCAGCAGCCGCCCGTCCAGCAGCAGCCGAACTACCCGCCGCCGACCACCCCGGCGTACCCCACCCAGCAGCAGGCGACGCAGTACGCGCCGACCGGTGGTTATCCGCCGCCCGGACCTGGCTACCCGCCGCCCGGCCCCGGCCAGCCACCGCAGGGTGCCCCTGGTTATCCGCCGCCCGGTCCGGGTTACCCGCCGCCGCCCGGCCCCGGGCCCGGCTACCCGCCGCCCGGCCAGCCGCCGCAGCCGCAGCAGCCCGCCGAGGTCAGCCTCAGCAAGGACCGCCCGGTCAGCCTGGTCAAGGGGCAGCGCGTCACGCTGCGCAAGGAAGGCGCCGCGCTGACCTTCGTGAAGATGGGTCTCGGCTGGGATCCGGTGCGCAGCCGCGGCATGTTCGGCAACCGCACGGTCGACATCGACCTCGACGCGTCGGTCATCATGTTCGCCGACATGAACCCGGTGGACGTCGCGTACTACGGACAGTTGACTTCCAAAGACGGCTCCATCCGCCACCAGGGCGACAACCTCACCGGTGAGGGCGAGGGCGACGACGAGGTGATCCTGGTCGACCTGACCCGCGTCCCCGCGCACGTCAACACGCTGCTGTTCATCGTGACCTCCTACAAGGGCCACACCTTCGAGCAGGTGCAGAACGCGTTCTGCCGCTTGGTCGACGGGACGAACAACGGCGAGCTGGCCAGATACACCCTCGCGGGCGGCATGCCGTTCACCGCGATGGCGATGGCCAAGCTGTACCGGGTGGGCAACGACTGGAAACTGCAGGCGCTCGGCGAAGGCTTCCAGGCCAAGCATCCGGGTGAGGCGGTGCCGCAGCTCGGCCGCTTCCTCGTCAACGGTTGATCGGCGGCGGGACAGCAGGGCGGACAAGGTGATTCAACTGCAGGCCGGTCAGAACATCCCGTTGACCGGTGAGGTCGTTCGTTTCAGTGCGAAAGCCGAGGCTGCCCTCGATGTTTCCGCGCTGGTGGTGGCGGAGAACCTGAAGGTGTTCTCCAGCGACGATTTCGTCTTCTACAACCAGCCCGCCACGGCAGGGGTCGCCTTGGCGGCCGACGGGGTCACGATCACGCTCACCGAGGTGCGCGCGGACGCGAAGGCCGTACTACTCGTGGTCAGCGTCGATCCGGCCGCCCCCGCGCGGGCGGGCGGGCTCGGGCCGGTCACCGCCACCCTGTCCGAGAACGACAGCGCGACCGCCGAATTCGCGATCACCCCGTCATCCGGTGAGACGGCGCTGATCTGCCTGGAGGTGTACCGGCGCGGTCCGGCCTGGAAACTGCGGGCGGTGGGCCAGGGTTACGCGGGCGGCCTCGCCGTGCTGCTCACCGCGCACGGCGTCGAGGTCGACGGTGCGGCCCCGGAGCAGGCCGACCAACCCGGTACGCACACCATGTCCGGTCCACTGGCGGGTGACGCGCAGATCGCCGCCGCCGGTGCGCCGCTGGAAGTCGGTCACGGCCTGGAACGGCTGTGGATGGTGTTCGAGGACGCGGCGCGGTCGGCCGCCGCGCTGGTATCGGCGCGAGAGTACGCGGCCAAGCGGTTGGATCACGAGCTGTCGCTCGCCGTCTCCGATCCCGCGACCAGGAACACTCCGACGGCCGAGCAGGCGCGCAGCGCCGCGCAGCAACGGCACGACGAACTAGTCGACACCGCCGAGCGCAACCACCAGCGGGATGCCGAACAGCTGATGGGCGAACTCGCCGCGGCCGACCGGGTGCTGCCGCGCGCCCTCGCGTCCTGGGACTCACCCGCTTGGGACAAGCCGTCCGCGCCGAGCGACGGTATCCGGCTCGGTGAGTTGTACGCGCTCGACCGGGGATCGCTGCGTATTCCGTACTGTGTTCCGGTGCCGCTGAATCGGCCGCTGTGGATCGATGCCGAGTCGACCCGTGCGGTCGCGCCGGTCGTGGGCGCACTGCTGGCGCGGTTGCTCGCCACGGCGCCGCAACGGCGAACGCTGGTCGACATCATCGACCTCACCGATGCGTTCGGCGGCTTCACCGGCCTGCTCGCTCCCGTGCTGAACGGACCGCCGATCACCGACCACGCCGACATCTCGGCGCGGCTGCAAGCGCTGGTGGACGCGGCCGAACTGGCCGAATTGGCTTATACGAGCGGCGCTTTCACGCCGCCCAGCGAGCACCGGGTCCTGCTGGCCGCGGACTTCCCGCACGGCTACCAGAGTTCGGACGCGCAGCGCATCGGCGCGTTGATCACGCGCGGCGAGCTGATCGGACTGTCCATCGTGATCGTGGGCGCGAACGAATCCGATTCGGCCGACACCACCGTGGCGATGCTGTCGCAGTCGTGTCGCCACCTGCCGACGATCGGCGGCACGCCGCTGTTCGATCCATGGACCGGCAGCGCGTGGCAACTCGATCTGGACCTGTTGCCGCACGAGCCGGAACGGCAGGCGCGCTTCCTGCGTACGAGGTGAGCGCCTGAACCGGCGACCGGGTCAGCCGCCCGCGACCGCCGTACGCGGCCGCAGCGGCTCAGGCAGCCAGGGCAGCGGCGGATCCGGCATGCGGTCGACGACACCGCCGACCGGGTCGTCGACGAAGTCGCGCCGCACCAGGTCCTCCTCCGGGCGGTAGATCTGGCGCACGATCAGGGCGCACAGCCCCGCCACCGCCAAGTCGCGCAGGGCGACGGTGCCGGTGAACCACTGCTCTGGCAAACCTTTGCGGTCCAAACCGAGGTAGTAGAACATTCGCGGCACCCAGACCAGCGCGTCGACGGTCATCCAAGTCAGCAGGATGCGCCGGTGCGGCAGCGCCAGGACGGCCAGCGGCACCAGCCACAACGAGTACTGCGGACTCCACACCTTGTTCGTCAGCAGGAACGCCGCGACCACGAGGAAGCACAGTTGCGCCAGCCGCGGCCGTCGAGGCGCGGTGAAACCGATGTAGGCGATCACCGCGCAGGCCGCGATGAACGCCAGCAGTGAGACGGCGTTCAGGATCGCGGGCTGCTCCCCGTAGGTCAGCGCGCCGTCGAAGCCGCGCCAGCCGGTGAACGAGGAGATCACGTTGTAGATCGAGTCCGGGTCGGCGTGCCGGGTGGTGTTGAGCCGGAAGAATTCCTGCCAGCCGTTCGGGAACAACGCGGCGATCGGAAGGTTCACCACCAGCCAGGTCGCCAGCGCGGCGCACATCGCGACGGACGCGGCGCCGATCGGTCGGGCGCTGAGGAATTGGATGCGGTAGGGCGTCTCCCGCACCCACGCCAGGAAGGTCGGCCAGCCGTCGATGTCGCGTATCCGCAGGCCGAGGTGCGTGCGCAGCGTGCGTTGCCTCGTCTCGGTACGCAGGCACAGCACGAGGATCGGCCCGAGCAGCAACAGCGGATACAGTTTTGCGGCGCCGCCCAGACCGAGCAGCACGCCCGCCAGCACGGGTTTGCGCCGGGCCCAGGCGAGCAGGCCGGTCGCGGCGAAGGCCGTCGCGAGCGCGTCGAAATTGGTGAAGGCGTGCACGATCACCAACGGCGAACAGGCGATCAGCGCCGCGTCCCAGATCCGGCGGCCGGACAGCAACGCCGATGCCCAGACGGTGATCAGCCAGGCCATGGCGAGACCGACCGCGACGACGTTGAAGTAGATCACCACTTGGAGCGCGCCGGGCAGCGGCGAAGCGTCCCAGCTCTTCGCGATCCGCATCGAAAGGTACTGGTACAGGCCCGAGAGCACGGGATATTCCATGTACCGCGTCTCCCGTCCACCGTCGGGAGTCTGTTCGGTCCACTGCTTCTTGTACGGGAAGGCGCCTTCGTTCAGGCGCTCGGCCCCGTAGAGCGGCACGGTGTCCGAATAGCACATCGCCACGTACTGGCGGCCGTTGTTCCAGTCGAGCGTGGGACCGTCCGCGCCGGTGGTCTGCTGGATGCATCCCGCTTTGCCGAACCAGCCGAGCGCCAGGAACATCAGGGCGAACGCCATCAGCACCCGCATGGGCGTCCAGAACCGCACCCGCCCGATCAGCGCATGATCACCGACCGGCCCACCGATCACCGTCGACAATTGCGCGGCGAGCGAATCGTTGCGACTCGGCCGGTCCCGCGCGTCCGCCGATCGCAGATCAGAGGCGAGCGGAGCAGGGGCGGCGTAGTACGCCCCACCGGGCGCCTTCTGGTCCGACAGCGGTGCCCTCCCATTCCTCCGTGGCTCCACCAGCTGCTGATCGGTCACGGAAACCGAGGCTACCCGGAGTACGGCCCACGGTCCGGACCGAGTCGGCTTCGGTCTTCCGCGCGTTGCCATCCGCGCACGGCCTCCGGGCATCGCGAGCGTAATCCGGAACGTATGTCGTCCCGCAGGGATACTTCAAGTACGCAGAATGCTCGAGCTGGGCGGGTGCCAGGGAGAGGTGCTACCAGGATCCGAATGGTTTCTGGTACAAGACTCCGATCTGATCTCTTCCTTCGTGTCGGCCCTGGCTGCGATCGGATACGTTGGCCAGGGCTGAAAGGATTCGGTCTTTCGACCGCTGTTGGGCGGTCGAGCCTTTCCGTATTTTCTCATGCGTTGGGTATGAATGACGCCGGGCGGGGATGGCCCGCATGATCAACGCATTCTGGTCTGGACATCCTTGGCGAGTTCGGTGATCCGCCTGCTGACCAATAATGTCTGCCCAGAGGGGCGTTTTTCACGGTGATCCTGTCCACCGAAGTTCGGATATGTACTTGCATCCGAGGGCGCCGGGAATGGAATTCGCCGACCGGACCGATCGATCACGGCTTCCCGGAATTACCAGCCCAGGGAGCAAGCCGTCTCTCGGCAATCCGGCGCAAATACGACGAAGGCCGGGACCGGACCTGATGCGGTCGGACCCGGCCTGTGCGCCGGCGAACTATCGGCCCCGTGTCGGAGCGGTTCCGTTCGTGCCTTCGTTGTTACCCGAGTTGCCGTTGTTGCCGGGTCTCGGTGAGCCGGTGGCCGTCGGTGCGGCACCGTCGGACGGTGCGACCGGTTGGCCGGGCAGCGGTCCGGAGTCCGGTTCACGCTGCTGCTGCGGGCGCTGCTGCTGAGGTGCGGGCTGGACGCCGGGGACCGGGATCGTGATGCCGGGCAGAATCTCCACCTGGGTCGGCGCGACCACCACGGGTGGCAGAAGCGGAGAGTCGACAGTGGACGGCGGGGTGTAGGGCGCCGACCATTCGGGGACACCGGCCTGGCCCTTGATGGGGGCGGGCTTCGGGAACGTCTCGTTGCGAGTCCCCGAGAGCGCGCCGTCCATGGTCGCCTTCCAGATGTCGGAGGGCAGACCGGAGCCGTAGATCATGCCGCCGCTGTAGTTGCGCAGCGGCGAGTTGTCGACGCTGCCGACCCACACCGCCGTCGACAGCGACGGGGTGTAGCCCACCATCCAGGCGTCCTTGTTCTCGCCGGTATCCAGCAGCTGCGCGGTACCGGTCTTGGTCGCCGATTCGCGCCCGTTGGCCAGCCCGTGGTTACGGGAGTAGGCCGCGATCGGCTTCATCGCGGCGGTGACGTTGTCGGCGACAGCGGCCGAAACGCGCTGCTCACCGGCTACCTCACCACGGTCGAGCAGGACCTGACCGTCGGCGGTCACGACCTTCGATACGAAATGCGGCGCGTGGTAGACGCCGGAGGCGGCCAGCGTCGCATACATGGAGGCCATGTCGAGCGGCCGCGCCTGGTACTGGCCGAGCACGATGCCGTTGTTGGGCCCGGAGCCGTCCGACTCGGTGAGCGTCTTGCCGACTCCCGCGATGGTGTCCGGCATGCCGAGCTTGTACGCCATGTCGGCGATCTTGCGCGGGCCGTTCTGCATGTCCAGCTCCATCCGGTAGAAGCTGGTGTTCAGTGACCGTTTCAGCGCCTCGGCGATGGTGCACGTGCCGCAACCCTCGCCTTCGACGTTGGAGATCTTGATGCCGTTCACGGTCAGCGGCGAGCTGTCGTACATCTGCGACAGCGGGATGCCCAGCTCCAGGTTGGCCGCGAGGCCGATGACCTTGAACGACGAACCGGTCTGCAAACCGGCGTTGGCGTAGTCGTAACCTTGGCCGTTGTCGCCGCCGTAGTAGGCGCGCACGGCACCGGTGTGCGGATCGATCGAGACCACGGCGGTACGCAACTGCTCCGGCTCACCCTTCATCTTCGAGGTGGCCGCGTCGACCGCGGCCTGCTGGGCCTTCGGGTCGATCGTGGTGGTGATCTGCAAGCCCGCGGTGTTCAGTTGCTGCTCGCTGATGCCCGCCGCGCCGAGTTCCTTGAGCACCTGGGTCTTGATCAGGCCCTCGGGGCCGGAGTCCTGCGCCTTGTCCCGAGTCGAGGAGAGCGGGACGACCTGCGGGTACTGCAGGCCCTGTCGCTCGGTCGCGCTCAGGTTGCCGCCGGAGACCATGCCGTCGAGCACGTAGTTCCAGCGGGTCTTCGCGCCCTCGGGATTCTTCTCCGGGTCCAGGCTGGACGGCAGCTGGATGGTGGCGGCGAGCACCGCGCCCTCGGCGACGGTGAGTTCCGACACCGGCTTGCCGAAGTACGCCTTGGCCGCTGCGTCGATGCCATACGCGCCGCGACCGAAATAGATGGTGTTCAGATACGCGGCGAGGATCTCGTCCTTGCTCCACTGCCGCGCCATCTTGGCCGAGATGACCAGCTCGTGCATCTTGCGGGTCAGCGAGTGCTCGTCACCGACCAGCGCGTTCTTCACGTACTGCTGGGTGATGGTCGAGCCACCGCCCGCACTCTCCCGGCCGAGAACGTTGTCCCTGGCCGCGCGCGCGAAGCCGGAGATCGAGAAGCCGGGGTTGGTGTAGAAGTCGCGGTCCTCGGCGGCCATCACCGCGTTGCGTACGTGCGGCGGGATCTGGTCGATGGTGACGTCGGTCCGGTTGCCTTCCGGCGGAACCACTTTGCTGATCACCGAGGTGCCGTCGGAGGCGAAGATGGTCGCCACCTGGTTCGACTTCAGGTCCCCCGGCTGCGGCACCGACACCGTGGTGTACGCGGCCAGGAAGATGCCGCTGGGCAGCAGAATGGCCAGCGCGATCAGCACGTAGAGGGTGCGGCGCACGATCCGCCATGGGAATTTCTTCTGCTGCCCGGGCTGCCGCCTTCCCGGCCCGTCGGAGCCGCCGCTGCCGCCGCGGCGCGGCGGCGGGCCCGACGGCGGACCGCCCGCGGCCTGCCTGCGTTCGCCGGTCGTGGGGCCGCTACCGGTGACGCGACGTCCGTCACGGTCCACCGCCGGACGTGCGCCGGTGGCCGGACGCGGTCCGGTGGCGGGGCCGCGCCTGTCGCGTTCGTTCACCGCCTCGGTCAGGGAAGCCGGCCGCTGCGTCCGCTGGGCAGGCTGGGGGCCGGGAGCGCCACCATTGGGCGCGCCGCGGTTGGGCTGTGGCGGTCGGCCCGGCTGGGGCGGACGGCCGCCCTGCGGAGGACGACCGTTCGGCGGAGGGCCGGGACGGCGCGGCGGCTGGGGGCCGCGCGGCTCACCGGGGAGAGGACGCGCACCGGGCGGCGGGACCGGACGGGCGCCGGGAGGTGGTCCGGGACGGGGATTCTGATACGGGTTGGGACTTGGACGTGAACTCTGCGGAGGACGACCGCCATGTGGCTCATCGCCGTAGGGCTCGTAGGGCGAATTCACTGACAAGATCTCCATAACTCGTAGCGGTCCAGGTGGCAATCAGCGGTAGTCGTCACCGCGGCGGACGCATGCCGGCTCCGCGAGTCACCCGCCGGGGACGACCCAGGCACTTCATTCGGCGGCGGTGCGCCGGTTCGCGCGTGTCCCGGAGCGGCGTCGCGGCGGTGCCGGCGCGGAACCGAGTACATAGGACTGCACCAGATGATTCCAGCTGCAGGTCCGGCATACCTCGACGACATGAACCGAGAATTCTTCGCGCGTCTCGGCGAGTCGCGCAAGCTCCTCGGGTGTGCGAGCCGATCCGGCGACCGGCCCCAGGCCGTCGCCGAAGACCCAGGATACGAGGGTCAGCTGTTCCTTCCGGCAGATGGGGCATGTGACCTCGCTCCCGCGGCCATGGAACTTCGCCGCACGCAAGAGATAAGGATTCGCATCACACACCTCGGCGACATCGACCCGGCCCGCATAGACGTCAGCCAGCAGCGACCGGCGCCGCAGGGCGTAGTCGACAACTTGCCGCTGAATTCGCACGAGAACCAGAGTAGCGGGGATGGAATCGGGCCGCCCCGGGCTGCTGCGGATTGACCGTTCCCGACCGGGCCGATCCAGCGCGTCGCGCCGCTACCCGGACTACGATCCGTCTGTGTCCACCGCAGCATCCGGGCGCATGCGAGCGCGTGATCTCGACCGCGCCGACGCATCCGGTCTTCTGGATGCCGCCTACGCCGAGGGGCAGCTCGGCGCCGACGAGTACCACGACCGGATCGCGCAGGCCGCGGCGGCGAAGACGCTCGGCGAATTGGCCGCGCTCACCGCCGACCTGCAAACCCCGGCCGCTGCGCGCGGGTTCGCCGCGCGGCGCCCGTCGGGCGCGCGAAAAGTATTGCGCCGCTCCGGTTCCGGCGGCAGTTATCCCGGTCACACCAGGGCGCGCGATGCCGATCGCGCCACTACGCGCGAACTGCTCGACCGCGCCCGTGCCGATGGCCAGCTGTCCGAAGACGAGCACGACGCCCTCATCGAACTCGCCGCGGAAGCGCGCACCCTGGGAGATCTGGACGATCTGGTCGCGGATCTCCAGCGGCCACGCGACGTCGCCCCCGCGCCGCGACCGCCGCGGTCGCATCGACCCCAGTGGTATCGGGCCGCGGTCGCTGTGGCAGCGGCGCTGGCCGCCTGCGCCGGTTTTCTCGCGGTCACCAAGGAGGCGGAACCGCGATCCACGGCGCAAGCCCCGCCGGTCGTGGACGTGGGGGCGGTGCAGCCCGTGGTGGTTCCGACGCCGAGTCTGGTCACCACCGAGGGGATCGCCACCTTCCTGCGCAACTACCAGCGGAAATTCGGCGACCTCCAGGTGGACGAGCTGTATATGCACGGTGATCACGCCTCGCTCACCCGGGCTGTGCCCGGCCAGCCGAACCGGAAGGTCCAGTACGACTACCGCGGTGGTTTCGCCCAGTCCATGCAGATCGAGACACGCAAGGCGGACACGCCGTCGGTGGATCTGGCCGGACTGAACGTGGAGGCGATCGGCAGGGCTCTCGCCGACGCGGCCACCATGACCCGAGTGCCCGGCGGCGTCGTCACGCATTTCAAGGTGGGCGTGAACGGTCTGTCTCCCGGGTACGGCGTTGCTGCCGGGCAACCCGTCATCGAGGTCTACGTGAGCAACGCGGTGAAAGAAAGCGGCCACTTCGTGCTGACCCCGACGGGCGAGGTGCGCCGCGTATGGCCGTTCGGAGGATGAGCGATGGCGACCACCCGATACAGCGACGTCCGGGCCCGCGACACCGACCGCGCCGACGTGTGCGGGCTGCTGGACGCCGCGCTCGCTGACGGCCAGCTCACCGCCGACGAGCACGCCGCGCGTACCGCTCGAGCCATGCGCGCGAAGTCCTTCGGCGAGCTCGAGGCGTTGATCGATGATCTGCAGATCCCCGACGGGCTGGCGAATGCCCCGGTGGTCCGGGTCGACCGGCGGCGTCCGCGCCGCTGGCTGGCGCCGGTGTCGGTGGTCGTCGCGGCCCTGGTGGCAGGCGCGATGGTCGGGGGGATCAGCCGTTGCGGTGTCGATCTGCCCGGCTTCGGGGAGGACGTTCCCGACTTGACCACCGGCGCGGGGCTGGCCTATTTCCTCGCGGAGTACCGGGCCGAATTCGGCGATATGAACGCCGACGAGGTCACGTTCTATCCGAAGTATGCGGTTGTGGACCGGCAGAAGCCCGGCAGCGCCTCCGAGACCGGCGACTACCACTACAACGGCGACTTCCGCACCTCCGGGACCTCCCAGCGGGAACGCGGGGCCCGCAGCTTCGACCTGGCCGCCATCGACGTGCCCGCCATCGCAGGCCTGCTGGCCGGTGCGCCGCGGACGGTGAGGTGCCCGGACGGCGTGATCACCCTGGTCATCGTGCAGTTCGATACGCACGGTCCATACGATCGCGGCGCCGTCGTGGAGATCCACGTCACGGGCAAGGACGGCTCGTCCGGCTACCTGACGACCACTTTCGCGGGCGAGCCGCTAGCGGTCTTCCCACCCACTCGCTGAACCGCGAGTTCGGCCGCACCGGGCCTACGGCTGTGCACAGATGTATCGCTCCGATATAGTGGAAAGTCGCATCCATCGGTTAGGTTCTGTACACAGTCAGGGGGTGAAGCCCGGTGCTCGAACTGGCAATCCTCGGGCTGCTCCTGGAAGCGCCCATGCACGGGTACGAGCTGCGCAAGCGGTTGACGGGCCTGCTCGGGGCCTTCCGTGCCTTCTCCTACGGATCGCTCTACCCGACACTGCGCCGCATGCAGGCGGACGGGTTGATCGCCGAGGAGATCCCCGCGGGCGCGACGACACGCCGCGCGCGACGGGTCTATCAATTGACCCCGGCCGGGCGGGAACGGTTCAGCGAGTTGCTCGCCGACACCGGGCCGCAGAACTACACCGACGACGGCTTCGGCGTTCATCTGGCTTTCTTCAGCCGCACTCCCGCGGAAGCGCGGATGCGGATTCTGGAGGGCAGGCGGCGTCAGGTCGAGGAGCGCCGAGAGGGGCTCCGGGAGGCGATCAAGAAGGCCAGCGGGTCGCTGGATCGCTACACCCGGCAGCTCCATCAACTCGGACTCGAATCAAGCGAGCGCGAAGTGCGCTGGCTCAACGAGTTGATTGCGGCGGAGCAATCGACGAAGGCGGCACCACAGAAAGAGGGAAATATCGGCCATGAGTGACGTCAAGAAGGCTGACAACGCCACAGAGGTTCGCGTCGCCATCGTGGGTGTGGGCAACTGCGCCTCCTCGCTGGTCCAGGGCGTGCAGTACTACAAGGACGCGGACGAATCCGCGACCGTCCCCGGCCTGATGCACGTGCGGTTCGGGCCGTACCACGTCCGCGACGTCAAGTTCGTCGCCGCGTTCGACGTGGACGCCAAGAAGGTCGGCTTCGACCTGGCCGAGGCGATCTTCGCCAGCGAGAACAACACGATCAAGATCTCCGACGTGCCGCCGAGCGACGTCGTCGTGCAGCGCGGGCCGACCCTCGACGGCATCGGCAAGTACTACGCGCAGACCATCGAGCTGTCCGAGGCCGAGCCGGTCGACGTGGTGCGGGTGCTGAAGGACAACAACGTCGACGTGCTGGTGTCCTACCTGCCGGTGGGCTCGGAGGAGGCCGACAAGTTCTACGCGCAGTGCGCGATCGACGCGGGTGTCGCGTTCGTCAACGCGTTGCCGGTGTTCATCGCCTCCGACCCGGTCTGGGCGGCGAAGTTCACCGAAGCCGGTGTCCCCATCGTCGGTGACGACATCAAGAGCCAGGTCGGCGCGACCATCACCCACCGCGTGATGGCCAAGCTGTTCGAGGATCGCGGTGTGCAGCTCGACCGCACCATGCAGCTGAACGTCGGCGGCAACATGGACTTCAAGAACATGCTCGAGCGCGAGCGCCTGGAGTCGAAGAAGATCTCCAAGACCCAAGCCGTCACCAGCAACCTCAAGAAGGAACTCGGCGCCAACGACGTGCACATCGGCCCGTCCGACCACGTGGGCTGGCTCGACGACCGCAAGTGGGCCTACGTCCGCCTGGAAGGCCGCGCCTTCGGTGACGTGCCGCTGAACCTGGAGTACAAGCTCGAGGTGTGGGACTCGCCGAACTCCGCGGGCATCATCATCGACGCGGTACGCGCGGCGAAGATCGCCAAGGACCGCGGCATCGGCGGACCGGTCATCCCCGCCTCGGCCTACCTGATGAAGTCCCCGCCGCAGCAGCTCGCCGACGACATCGCGCGCGCCCAGCTGGAAGCCTTCATCATCGGCGCCGAGTGATTCGGTGACACCGACGCAAGCCGGCCGGAGGCAGAAGCCTCCGGCCGGCTGCGTTGTGCGGCGTCCGCGCTAGTCCAGCGAGACGTAGACCTCCACCGACGCCGGGCCGGTGTAGCGCTCCACCTCCGCGGTGTGGGAGCGGGTGATGGTTCCCGCGTTCTCCGCCTTCGCCACCTGTGCCCAGGCGGTGCGCAGCAGGTCGTAGGGCTTGTCGGAGACGACGAACTTGGCGTAGCGGCCCTGCGGGATGATGGTGAGCACATCGCCGGAGTCCAGCTCGTCCATCGCGCCGATCTCGTAGCCGAGTACGGCGACGGCGTGGTCGTTCTGACCGATGTAGGCCGCCACCCGCGGCACGTTCTTCTCCCGCGCCAGATAGCGATCCCAGGTGAAGTTCACCAGGTCGAGGTCACGCGCGGTCACCTCCCGGCCGGCCAGCGGCACGGTCAGGCCCGCGACCATGCTCTGCGGCAATGTGACGATCTCGAAGTCCACTGTCTGTTCCTACCCGTTGCCCTGATCGTCTGCCACTGCCACGAAAACGTCCACCGTCCGTGCGTCCGGATAGTGTTCCCAGTCGCCGGTATAAGCGCGAATGAGCCGCCCCGCGGCCTCCGCGTCCCACACTGCTCGCCAGATGCTCACGATGGTGTCGCCGAGATTGTCTCCACTGGCGACGAACCGGGCGAAGCGCCCGGCGGGCACCCGGGCGAGCACGTCTCCGGGCTGCAGGTCGGCCAAGCCGTGACAGCGGTAGCCGACGATATGGGTCAGGTACGAATTGATCTCCGGCGCGTGGTCGACGTACGCGGTGGTCGGCGGTCCGGGCAGCTTGCGGGCCAGGTTGCGCTTCCACGCCTCTTCGACTTTCGCGCGGCGCGGCCCCTCGACCGCGAGCGCGGGGCTGCGAAGCACTGTTCCCGCCACCAGCGTCTCGGGTTGGTCAACGACATTGAAATCCACCGGCGTAGCCCCTATGTCTCGTCTGTCCTCAATTGGCGTCGGTCCCGGTGCCCTCCGTGGTGACGCAGGCTACCGCCTCCGGGCCCGTCGCTCGCGCCGCGCTGTCGTCGCTCGGGCGCATATCCTTCCGCATTGTTTTCGCGGTTTCGGCGTCGGCCCGTTCCGACGCACTCGCTGTTCGCTCTCACTCTGGCAAACGATGCTGCCATGTCATGCGTTCCGCCGGGCCACGGAAGGTCACAGCATCATCGCTATCCAGGAACCGGAATGCTCAGTCCGGGGAAAATCTCGACCTCGCTGGGCGGTTGCGGGCTGGGCGGGATGATGACGACGGGCTCGCGCTGCGGTGACGGCTGCGGTGGGTTCAGGATGTCGTAGGGACCGCCGGAGGGCGGCTTGCTCGGATTCGGCCGGGCCGGGGCTTGCGCGCCCGGGGCCTGCGCACCAGGGAACTGTTCGATCGGAGCGCCGTCGAGCGCGTCGTCCATGACCTGTTTCCAGATGTCGGCGGGCAGGCCGGAGCCGTAGATGTCGGCTCCGCGTGCGGTGCGGATCGGTTGTGGCTGATCGGTTCCGACCCACACCGCCGTGGACAGCGACGGGGTGAAGCCGATCATCCACGCGTCCTTGTTCGACTCGCTCGCGCCGAACTGCGTGGTACCTGTCTTGGCTGCCGATGGGCGGTTGTTCTTCAGCGCGTGCCCGTTGGAGTAGGCCGCGATCGGGAGCATCGCCTCGACGGTGTTCTCCGCGATCGTCTTGGAGATGCGCTGTTGACCCGCGGGCGGCTGGTCGCCGACCTTTTGCTCGCCGCGATCCAGCAGCACCCGCCCGTCACCGGTCACCACTCGCTGCACGAAGTACGGCCGGTGGTAGACGCCCGACGCGCCGATCGTGGCATACGCCGAGGCCATATCGATCGGCCGGACCGAATACTGCCCGAGGACGATTCCGTTCAGCGGTTTCCCGCCGTCCTCGGTAAGGGTCTTGCCCGCGACGCCGGGCAGCTCCTCCGGAATCCCCGCCGCGTGCGCCGCGTCCGCGATGGACTGAGGACCGTCGAACATCGTCATGGTCAGCCGGTAGAAGCTGGTGTTCAGCGAGCGTTTGAGCGCCTCGGCCATGGTGCACTTGCCGCACGATTCGCCGTCCACGTTGGTGATCCGGGTACCGCGGTCGGTCACGGGGGAGCTGTCCAGCACGCGGGAGAGCGGAATGCTCTGCTGCTGCGCGGCGATCGCCGCGAAGACCTTGAACGCCGAGCCGGTCTGCAACGGCGCCTGGGCGAAGTCGAAGCCGATGCCGTCGTAGCCGCCGAAGTACGCGCGTACCGCGCCGGAACGCGGATCGATCGACACCACCGCTGCGCGCAGTTCCGGTGGCTGCGCACCGAGCCGGTCGCGCACCGCGCCCAGTACCGCGTGCTGCGCTCTGGCGTCGATGGTGGTGGTGATCTGCAGCGCGCCCTTGTTCAAGTCGCGCTCGCTGATGCCGGAGTCGCGCAGCTCGCGCACGACCTGGTTGCGGATCAGGCCCTCGGGGCCGCGAGCCACGTTCTCGTCCGGGATCTGGCTGAGCGGGATGATCGGCGGAAAGGTGGTCGCGTCCCGATCGCCCGGCGCGAGCGCGCCCATCTCGACCATTCCGTCGATCACGTACCGCCAGCGGGCCTTCAGGTCCGCGAGGTGGGTTTCCGGATCCAGGATCGAGGGCGTGCGGATCAGCGCCGCGAGCACCGCGCCCTCCGCGAGGGTCAGCTGGTCGACCTGCTTGTCGAAGTAGACCTTGGCCGCCGCGCCGATGCCGTACGACCCGCGGCCGTAGTAGATGGTGTTGAGGTAGGCGGCGAGGATGTCGTCTTTGCTCCACTGCCGTGCCATCTTCGCCGCGATGATCAGCTCGCGCATCTTGCGGGTGACCGTGCGCTCGGAGCCGAGAAAGGCGTTCTTCACGTACTGCTGGGTGATGGTGGAGCCGCCGCCCGCGTTGTCCTTGCCGAGCAGATTGTCTCGCGCGGCGCGCAGGAAGCCGGAAGTCGAATAACCTGGATTGGTGTAGAAATTGCGGTCCTCCGCCGACAGCACCGCGTCGCGCACCGGGCGCGGCACATCGGACAACGGGACCGGCGTCCGATTCCCGTCCGGCGGGACGATTTTCGCGAGCACGGTGCTGCCGTCGGCGGCGAAGACGGTCGCGATCTGATTGGTCTGCACCGCATTCGGATCCGGGATCTCGGCGCTCCAGTACGCCAGGACCGACAGCAACGCGGGCACCACGCCGAAGATGATGAACAAGGCCAGCAGCAGGCGACGGATGCGTTCGGCCCGGCTGCGCGGCGGACGATCCGGCTCCGCGGGGCGTGGCGCGGTCGGTCGCGATTTCCGGCGAGCCGCCGCGCGCTCGCGCCGCTCCCGCGCGTTCCGGTTCGCCGTATCCGGCCGCTGCGTCCAGCCCGCGATCGAGGCATACGGTGCGGTCGGCGGACCCCCCTTGGCGCCACGCCTGCGTTCACGCGGTTTGCGGAACGAGCTCACGATCATCTCCTCCCGGAGCGTCGGACGAACTCACCTGCACGAACGGACGGAAAAGAGCATCGAAAGGCCGAGTTTACCGCGTACGTTCACAACCGGGCTTCCACTTCTCGGGCCGTTGACACAGCGGTGCACGCAGACCATATGCGTGCTGCGCGAAGCGGCGAACCTATCTGTTCCTAGCGATCCCGCCAACGCCACCACACCAGCTCAACCACGGGTTTCGAGCGAAGCGGCAAAAGACTCAGCTCTTCACGCCGCCCGCGGTGAGGCCGGAGATGATCCGGCGCTGGAAGATCAGGACCATGACGACCAGGGGGATGGTGACGATCGTGCCTGCCGCCATGATCGCCGCGTACGGCTGCACCAGCGGGTTGTTGCCGGAGAAGCGGGCGATGGCGACGGTGACCGGCTCGGTCTTGTCGCTGGAAAGCAAACGGGCGAGCAGGTATTCGTTGACCGCCGCGATGAACGCGAGGATCGCGGTGGTGAACACGGCGGGAGCGGCCAGGGGCAGCATCACCAAGCGGAAGGCCTGCAGTTTGGTGGCGCCGTCGATCCGCGCGGCTTCTTCGAGTTCCCACGGCAGTTCGGCGAAGAAGGACGCGAGGATGTAGACCGTCATCGGCAGCACGAACGAGATGTTCGGAATGATCATCGCCTGGTATTCGCCGATCCAGCCGAGGTTGGTGAAGAGCTGGAACAGCGGGGTCACCAGGACGACCACCGGGAACATCGAGGCGCTGAGAATCAGTCCGGACACCACGTACTTGCCGTGGAAGGTGAGCCGGGCCAGCGCGTACGCGGCCAGCACGCCGATCCCCAGCGCGATCACCGTCGTGATGGAGCCGATGACGAGGCTGTTGACCAGCGCCTTGCCGAAGTCGTTGCCGCGGCTGGTGTCGAACGCGTTGCGGAAGTTCTCCAGCGTCACGTGGGTCGGCCACGGAGTGTTGTCGAAGGTGTAGTCGGGATCGCGGAACGCGGTGACCGCCATCCAGTAGAACGGCGCGAGCCCCCACACCAGCACGATCAGCGCGCCCAGGTACAGCCGTACCGAGCCGATGCGTTTGGTCCACGGCACCGGCGCCGCGGCGGATTCGCTCGTCACGGCCTGCTCCGCTGTCTGCACGGACATCAGTGCGCCTCCCGCTGTTCTTCCTGGGTACGAACCGCGTTGGCGCCCAGGATCTTCACCAGCACGAACGCCACGGCGAAGATCAAAAGGAAGGTGATCGTGGACAACGCGGCCGCGCTGTTGGGGCCTTGCCGGACCTGATCGACCACCAGGATGGATACCGTGCGGGTGGCGGGGTTGCCCAGCGTCATGATCGCGGGCAGGTCGTACATCCGCAGCGCGTCCATGGTCCGGAACAGCACCGCGACCAGCAGGGCCGGCTTCAGCAGCGGCAGCGTGATCTGGGTGAACCGCTGCCAGGCCGACGCGCCGTCGACGCGAGCCGCCTCGTACACGTCGGCCGGGATGACTTGCAGGCCTGCCAGCAGCAGCAGCGCCATGAACGGCGTGGTCTTCCAGACGTCGGCCGCGATCACCGCGATCCGGGCGGGCCACGGGTCCGAAGTCCACAGGATGTGCGTGCCGAGCACGCGGTTCACCACGCCGTCGTACTGGAACATGAATTCCCACAACCGCGCGGTGACGGCGGTCGGGATCGCCCACGGGATCAGCACGGCCGCGCGCAGCAGCGCCCGGCCACG
Source organism: Nocardia sp. NPDC051911 (assembly GCF_040681035.1). Classification (NCBI taxonomy): domain Bacteria; kingdom Bacillati; phylum Actinomycetota; class Actinomycetes; order Mycobacteriales; family Nocardiaceae; genus Nocardia; species Nocardia sp. NPDC051911. The sequence goes on along the minus strand of NZ_JBFAXY010000001.1, from coordinate 551,515 downwards.
GAAGGTCTTACCCATCACCATGGCCATGCCGAGGCCGATCGTGGCCTCCAGCGCGACGGTGACGACCGTGAAGAACAGCGTGACCCCGATGGCCAGCCAGAATTGCGAGCCGAGATTGCCGGTCGGGCACGGCACCGTCTCGCCGGTCGCGATCTGGCACTGTTGCAGCAGCCAGTGCGTGTAATTGTCGAACCCGGCGTTGCCGCCTTCGACGAACATGCCGGTCGCCGGGTCGAGTCCCGAGTCCTTCTGGAAGGACATCCACAGCGCCCGGAACACGGGATAACCGATGACGACCGCGAGCGCGATCAGGACGGGGGTGACGAACAGCCAGGCTTTCCCGGAGCGACGCAGCTCCGAGGCCAGCCTGGCGGCGAAGCCGCGCCTGGCCGGAACGAATTCGTCTTTCGGCACGCTAGTCGCCGTTCCCGAAGGATCCGACACCGTTTCTCTCCTGCGGGTTCGTCGGGTCCGTTGCGTTCAACCGCTCACGATCCAGCGGTTTCGATGCCCTTTTGCATACCGGTGATCGCGTCGTCGACGGACTTGGTTCCGTTCAACGCAGCATAGGCGTTGTCCTGGATGGCCTTGCTCACGGCGGGGTAGAACGGCGTCACCGGGCGCGGCACGGCGCTGGCGATGGAGTCCTTGAGCGCGGGCAGGTACGGCATCTTCGCGATCAGCGCCGGGTCGTCGTACATGGACGCGCGCACCGAGGGCAGCGCGCCCGCGGCGACGATGTGCTGCGCGTCCTCGCTGATCAGGAAGCGCAGGAAGTCCAGCGCGGTTGCCTTGTTCTTGGAGTACGCGCTGATCGCCGCGTTGTAGCCGCCGAGGGTGGAGGCGCCGACGCCGTTCTCCCCCGGCAGCGGGGCGACCGCGAACTTGTCCTTCACGGCGGAGGCCTCGCCGCCGACGTCACCGAAGGTGGACGGCCACGAGCGCAGGAACATCAGCTTGCCCGTCGCGAAGGCGTTGCTGGACTCGGGCTCCTTGAAGGTGATGGCCTCTTTGGGAATGTCGCCGTTGTTGTAGGCGTCGACCAGGACCTTCAGTCCGGCGCGGGACTGCGGGCTGTTCACCGTGGGGGTCTTGCCGTCGGCGCCGACGAAGCTGCCGCCGTAGGCGTTGATCACCTCGGCCGCGTTCACGGTCAGACCCTCGTAGGGCGCGAACTGACCCGCGTAGCAACCGATGTTCTGCTGGCGCGCGATGGGGCACTGGGCCAGCAGCTCGTTCCAGGTCTTGGGCGGGTTCGGCACCAAATCCTTGCGGTAGAACAGCAGGCCGCCGTTGGTGTTGCGCGGCGCGGCGTACAACGTGTTGTTGTAGGTGGCGCTGGCGACCGGCGGGGACAGCAGCGCGCTGGTGTCGATGGCGAATGAATCCTTCAACGGCTGGATCCAGCCCTTGGCGGCGAACTCCGCGGTCCACGGCACGTCCAAGGCGACCACGTCGTAGTTGGACTGCTTGGAACGCATGTGCTCGACCAGGTCGTCGTACTGCTGCGAGGCGTCGTTCGACTGCTCCTTGAACGTCACCTGCTCGTCCGGGTGCGCGGCGTTCCAGCGCTCGATCAGCTGCTTCACCGCGCCGGTCTCGGTGGTGTCCTTGCCCTCGACGTAGGTGATCGGGCCGCGACCGGTGAGATTCTGGCTGATCGGGCTCCCGCTGCTGTCGCTGGAGCAGGCGCTGGTGAACGTCGCGGTCAGCAGCCCGACCGACGCGAGGGCCACCGCGGCCCGCGGTACGAGCGACGAACGTAGGGACGTCACCTTCTTCACAGCCATCGCAAACACTCCAGGATCGTTCGTGAGCGGCAGCACACCCTGCCGGTGCACAAGGCAAGATACATGGTGCCGATCCGGCGTGCGGGACAGTGGCTGGAACTCGCCCACTAGGCTGGGGCGCGATGTCTTCGCCGAACGCGGTTCCCGATCGGATGCTCACGCGCATCGGTGGGCTGCTGCGCAAGGCCGAGTGCACGGACAACGAACACGAGGCCGAGGCGTTTCTCGCCGCTGCTCAGCGGCTGGCCACTAAGTCGTCCATCGACCTCGCCGTGGCGCGGGCGCACATCGCGGGACGCGAGCGCAGGCCCACACCGGTGCAGCGGATCATTCCGATCGGCGAGCCCGGCAAACGCGGGTTGCGCACCTATGTCCAGCTGTTCGTCGCGATCGCGGCCGCGAACGACGTGCGCTGTGACGTCGCCCGGACTTCGACACAGGTCTACGCCTACGGGTTCGACTCCGACATCGACACCTGCGAGGCGCTCTACGCCAGCCTGCTCGTGCAGATGGTGCGCGCGTCCGACCAGTACATCAAGTCGGGGGCCTACCGATCGGCCACCGTCGAGAAGATCGTGGTGGAGAAGCGGTGGGGTCGCCAGGTGCGGCGCCGGGTGCAGGCGCCGGTCGCCGGTGTGACGGCGCGGCTGAATTTCCAGATGGCGTTCGCCGCGCGGATCGGGCGGCGGCTGTCGGAGGTCAAGGCCGAGGTGGAAGCCGAAGTGTTGCCACGCGACGCCGAGGTGTCCGGGACGGCGCTGGCCCTGCGGAACAAGGAGATCGAGCTCACAGACTTCTACGCGAAGACGTCGGAGGCGCGCGGCACCTGGCGCGGGCCGCAGGAGTCGGCGGGACACTCGGCGGCGGCGCGGGCGGCGGGGGACCGGGCGGGGCGGGCCGCACGGATCGGTAATTCGCCCGAACTGCCCGCCGCGCGTAAGAAGTTGAACTCTTCCGAGGGCGGTTGACCGGCATGAACGTCACGGGCCGAACCGGGCGAGCGGCTGCCGGGGTCCGGTCGGCGCAACTCGGCGACAGGCCGATGCCGCCCGTGGGATCGGCGGCGCGGCGATGACCGTGCGCGACGGCCAGCGTGCCAAGGTCTACGACGCCGAGCAGTTGGTACGCGGGGTGTTCGATCGCGCGGACGAGCACGGTGTGCGCACCGTCGAACTCTATGGTTCGCAGCTCACGTTGCCGATCGAGCGCCGCTTCGCCTCGGTGGAATCCGTACAGAGTTATACGGACAAGGTGCTGGCGCTCAATTGGGTGCGGGCGCGCTGGGAGCGGGCCGCCGTGGCGGTGCGCGTCCGTTCTCGCGCCGGAACAACGGCCGCGCACTACGAGGCGGCCGGGAACGTTCTGGCGGTTCCGCTGCACACCGGCGGCACCGCGTGGGCGCTGCGGGAATTGGTCATCCTGCACGAACTGGCGCATCACCTCGAATCCGCCCCCGAGTCGGCAGCCCCGCACGGCCCGGAATTCTGCGACCGCTACGTGGACCTCGTAGACGGCGTCGTCGGTCCTGAGGCAGCGTTGCTCTTGCGCACGACGATGCTGGGATGCGGCGTCCGGATCGGGTGAGCGGCCGGCGATTCTTTACCAGGTTTCGCGATCAGGCATTCACCTGGTGACCGGGAATGGCGATCCAGGCGGCTGTCATCGTGGCCGCTAGGCCGCCCTGCCTGCGAATATGAGGCGATGTTGAGCCTAGCGGTCCTGTGTAGGGTCTGGTGGGATCGAGGTGCGCTGCTGGAGTAGGAGAAGGCTCGAGTAACGGGTCGGCGTTGATCTTGGCCGTGGAGTTGGTGCGTTACCTGCGCCGCTGGTACGCGTGCTCGTCTCGGTCTCGGGAGTAGCAGGATATAGCAGATCCTGAGGGGTTCGGTGCACGCTGCCACACCTGCCTGACCCCGAACACAGGTGTCGCTTGGGGGTGCGAGGTGGACCCGTTGCAACCACGCGCGTTATGTGGCCGGGTTCTTCTGTGCGGCGAGGGCACTGACGCGAGCCAAGCGGTCCTGCCACCAGGCGGCGCGATCGGCATCGGGCTGCCGATGGCTTTCGAGCAATTCCGGTTCCGGCTCGGGTGGGGTGCGCAGAACCGGGAGGTAACCGTCGACCGCACGCAGGGATCCGCGCGTCACGTCCCCGGTGAGCAGGCTCAGCGTGCCCAACCCGCAGGCGAAGTCGAGTTCGGGCAGCGCCCCGGCCAGCGCCAGCTGTGCGGCTAGGCCGACGCTGGTCTCCAAGGCGGAGGAGACCACGCAGGGCAGCCCGGCTGCCTCGGCCACCTGCAAGGCGCGGCGGACTCCGCCGAGCGGCGTGCATTTGAGGACGGCGATGTCGGCGGCCCCGGCGACCGCGACCCGCATCGGGTCCTCGGCGCGGCGGATGGATTCGTCGGCGGCGATGCGCACGTCCACGCGGCGGCGCACCGCGGCGAGCTCCTCGATGGTGCGGCACGGCTGTTCCACGTACTCCAGCCCGCCCGCGGCCTTGTCGATCAGTTCGATGTGGCGCACCGCGGTGTCGATATCCCAGACCGCGTTGGCGTCGACTCGGATCGCGCCGTTGGGGCCGAGCGCGTCGCGGACCGCCTCCACCCTGGCCAGATCCTCGGCGAGCGATTCCGGGTGGTCGGCGACTTTCACCTTGGCGGTGCGGCAGCCGGATCGGGCCACGATCGCGTGCGCCTGCCGCGGGTCGACGGCGGGCACGGTGCAATTGATCGGAATGCGATCCCGCACCGGTTCGGGCCAGCCGGTGGTTACCTGCTCCACGGCGGTGGCCAGCCAGCCGGCGGCCTCCCGGTCGTCGTATTCGGGAAACGGACAGAATTCGCCCCAGCCGAGCGGCCCGTGGATCAGCATGCCCTCGCGCACCGTGATGCCACGGAAGCGGGTGCGCATCGGAATGGCGTAGACGACGTTCTGCGCTGCGGAGTCGCTCATCGCCGACCAGCTTATGCGGCTGCGGCGGCCGATCGCGGGATTGCGCATGCGGACTCGAGTAGTTTCCCCGAGTCGGCCCGGCGCGCGAGACGGGATCGTTGGCGTCATGATCCACACCGGTACTCCGCAGCCTTGGCCGTACGGCACGCCGCCCGTAGGGCAGCGGCCGGTGCGGACCTGGGACGTCGTACTCGCAGTCGTGCTGTACTCCGTCGCCGTAGTTCTGGGTGCGGCCGCCGCCTATTTCACCGTCTTCTTCGCCTTCGCCTCAGATCCGTGCGGTCAGGACAACTGCCGCACCGAATACCTCGGCTGGGCGTTCGCGGTGTCGTGGGGCGGGACGGCGACCGCGATCGTCGGGGTTACCGCGATCCTTGTTCTGGCCGCGATCAAGCGTTGGTACATGTGGTACTGGCCGGTGCTGGCGATGGCGCTCATCGTCCTGTCGTTCGCCGGCGGCGTCGCGCTGGCTTCCCAGGTCTACACAGGCGCTTGAGATGCCCTGCGGCCGTTGACCGGTCATGCTGAAGCAATGGCGTGGCACATCCGGCGACGAACGGCCGATGCCTTGCGCGTGGCGCTGGGGTCGGTGATCGTCCTCGGATTCGGCTGGGTGATGGCCGCTTTCGTCCCGCTCTACGAAGTGCTCCTGCGCGACGGACACGAGGGCCGAGGCGTCGGGTACCTGCCGTGGGCACAGGTCATCGCCTGGGCGGGCATCGTGGCGTCGGTGCTCGCAGCGGTCGTCTCGGCCCTGGAGAAGGTGCGCGACCGGAGGCCGATCGCTTGGACTCCGCTGATCGCGGTGCCGCTGATCCTCGAATCCTGGCTGGTCGGCTTCTTGATCGCGGTCGTGCTGGTCTCCTATTGATCTGCCGCTGCTCCGAGTTCGATCTGCCCAGGTGTGGGCTAGTTTTCGAGCGGAGGGTGCCGGTCGAAAACTGCCCACAGATCCGCCCATGGACTCGGTTGGGAAAGAAGCGGATCAGCCCAGCCGCTCCACGATGGTGGCGTTCGCCAGACCACCTGCCTCGCACATGGTTTGCAGGCCGTAGCGGGCGCCGCGGTCCTGCATGGCGTGGACCAGCGTGGTCATCAGGCGTGCGCCGGACGCGCCGAGCGGGTGCCCGATCGCGATCGCGCCGCCGTTGACGTTGACCTTCGCCAGGTCCGCACCGGTGTCGTGCGCCCAGGCCAGGACCACCGGCGAGAACGCTTCGTTGATCTCGATCAGGTCGATGTCCGACAGCTGCAAACCGGCCCGCTGCAAGACCTTTCTGGTCGCCGGGATCACCGCGGTGAGCATCAGCAGCGGGTCGTCGCCGGCCACCGCGAAGCTGTGCAGCCGGGCGAGCGGCTTCAGCCCGAGTTCCTTCGCGCGCTCGCCGGTCATGATGAGCACCGCCGCGCTGCCGTCGCTGACCTGGCTCGCGCTCGCGGCCGTGATCGCCCAGCCGATCTGCGGGAAGCGGGCGGCCATGGCCGGGTCGTAGTAGGCGGGACGGAGTGCGCCCAGCGTCTCCAGCGTGCTACCGACCCGGATGCCCTCATCGGTGGCGAGTCCGTTGATCGGCGCTAGTTCCCGCGCGAACAGGCCGTTCTTGGTGGCGAGCGCGGCCTTCTCGTGGCTGGCGAGCGCGAACTCGTCCAGCTGGGTGCGGGTGAGTTCCCATTTCGCCGCGATCAGCTCCGCGCTGATGCCCTGCGACACCAGGCCTTCCGGGTAGCGCTCGGCGAAGCCGACGCCGGAGATGTCGTCCGATCCGACCAGATTGGCGCCCATGGGAATCCGGCCCATCGACTCCACGCCTGCGGCGACCACGATGTCGTAGGCGCCCGCGATCACGCCTTGCGCGGCGAAGTGGATCGCCTGCTGGCTGCTGCCGCACTGCCGGTCGACGGTGGTGGCCGGGACCGATTCGGGATATCCGGCGGCCAATGCGGCCCGCCGTGTCATATTCGCCCCCTGCTCGCCGAACTGCGTGACGACGCCGCCGATCACGTCATCGATGAGGGCGGGATCGATGCCGCTGCGGTTCACCACCTCGCGCAGGCTGTGGGCCAGCAGATCAACCGCATTGACGTCGTGCAGTGCTCCGTTCGGCTTGCCTTTGCCGATCGGCGTGCGTACCGCTTCGACGATCACCGCGTCTCTCATGGTGCTTCCTTCCGGACCGAGAGCCGGGCCGCCATGCCTGGCTCTATCAACACATAGTCAGATTACACCTGGCAATAGTTGACACAAGTCAGCTCCGGTATGATGTTCGTCATGGCAGCAGTGATGGAAGGACCGTTGGCCGATCTCAGCGCGTGGAAGGCCGAGGAATGCTCGATCGCCAAGGCGATGGACATCGTCGGTACGCGCTCGGCGGTGCTCATCCTGCGCGAGGCGTACTACGGGACCCGGCGGTTCGACGGGTTCGCCAGCCGCGTCGGCATCACCGACGCGGCGGCCGCGGCCCAGTTGCGCAAGCTCACCGAGGCGGGCTTGCTGGCGAAACGGCCCTACCGAGAGGAAGGCAAGCGCACCAGGCACGAATACGTGCTCACCCGGATGGGACGAGATCTACTGCCCGCCGTGCTGGCGCTCATGCAGTGGGGCGACGCCTACTTGCAGCCGGGGCCTGCCCCACTGCTCTTGGTCGAGGAGTCGACCGGCGCCCCGGTGCGGGTGCAGGTGCGCAGCGAGTCCGGCCGCGAGATCGAACTCGAGGAACTGGGCGTACGGCTCAACGAGGAGTACGCCCAGCAGCGGCGCGAGCGCCGTCGAGTGGACGCGACAGACTGATGCCCGCTCGCGGCGCTGTGCCGAGCGGGCCGTCAACCTGCGATGCCGCGACCACACCTGAGCTGCCGAGCCGCCGGCGGTGACCGCCTCGCGCTGGATCGAGCCGAGAGCCGAAGCCGTGCGGCCCACCCGGCGGCGTGCTCAGTTGAGCCTGCGTCCTTCGGTGTCGAAGAAGTAGACGTGCTCCGGCGCGGTGGCCAGCTGCAGCCGGGCGCCCTTCGCAGGCGGATTGCGCCAATCCGCGCGCGAGACGATGGTTTCCCCGGCGCCGTCGGTCCCGCCTTCGGCGACGGTGCGGCCGTAGATGTAGGCGTCGGAACCGAGTTCCTCCACCACGTCGACTTCCATCTCGATGCCGGAGCCGTTACCCAGTTCGAAATGCTCCGGGCGGATACCGACCGTCACGGTGTTCCCCGCCTCGTCCGCGACCGTGCGCGGCAGCGCGATCGCGTGCCCGCCCAGCTCCACCCGGCTATCGGTGACCGGAAGCGTGAACAGGTTCATGGCAGGCGAACCCATGAACCCCGCGACGAACACGTTGGCCGGATCGCGGTAGAGGTCGCGCGGAGTGGCGCACTGCTGCAACAGGCCGTCCTTCAGCACCGCGACCCGATCGCCCATGGTCATCGCCTCGACCTGGTCGTGGGTGACGTACACCGTGGTGGTGCCGAGCCTGCGCTGCAACTGCGCGATCTGGGTGCGGGTCTGCACGCGCAGCTTGGCGTCCAGGTTGGACAGCGGCTCGTCCATCAGGAACACCTGCGGCTGCCGCACGATCGCGCGGCCCATCGCCACCCGCTGACGCTGGCCGCCGGACAGCGCCTTCGGCTTGCGATCCAGGAAGGGCTCCAGGTCCAGCAGCTTGGCCGCCTCCAAAACCCGCTTCTCCTTCTCCGCCTTGGCCACCTTGGCCAGCTTCAGCGCGAAGCCCATGTTCTCCGCGACGGTCATGTGCGGATAGAGCGCGTAGTTCTGGAACACCATGGCGATATCGCGTTCCTTCGGCTCGGCGTGCGTGACGTCGTTCTCGCCGATCAGGATGCGTCCGCCGTTGACCTCCTCCAGCCCGGCGAGCATGCGCAACGAGGTCGATTTCCCGCAGCCGGAGGGGCCGACCAGGACGAGGAATTCGCCGTCCTCGATCTCCAGGTTCAGCCGATCCACGGCGGGTTTGGCGGATCCGGGGTAGAGCCGCGTCGCGTTGTCGAAGGTCACAGTGGCCATGACGAATTCACATCCCATCCCGGCAGGAACGTGCCGGACGATCCGAGTAAGGGTGCGGCGATCCTATCGGGCGGGCCGGCGACGAGCCACGTCAGCGGGTGCGCGCCTCGAAGAACGCGCGCGGGACGTCGACCAGCATGGTGTCGATCTGCTCCTCCGTGACATCGCGTTCGAGCACGTAGGGGAACACATCGTCGAACAGGTGGGTGTAGTGCCACTGCGGCAGGGCGGCCATGGCGGCGGGCTCGATCCAGTCGATATAGCAGCTCGCGTCCTGGGACAGCACCATCCGGTCGGTGTAGCCGCGGCGGACCATCTCGATCAGGGTGTCGGCGCGGGCTTCGAAGGTGGTGTCGAGGTTGATGCCGAAGCGGTCCATGCCGAGCACGAAGCCGGCGTCGGCGAGTTCGGCGAGGTGATCGCAGTCGGTGGTGTCGCCGCTGTGCCCGAGCACGATGCGACCCGGGTCGACGCCTTCCTCGTCGCACATCACGCGCTTCACGTCGAGCCCGGCGCGCGACTCCGGATGGGTGTGCACCGTGATCGGCACGCCGGTCTCGAGATGGGCCCTGGCGACCGCGCGCATGACCCGTTCGACGCCCGCGGTCAGCCCTTGCTTGTCGATCGCGCACTTGAGCATGCCCGCCTTGACCCCGGTGCCCGCGATGCCGTCGCGGATGTCGCCGACGAACATGTCGACCATCGGGTCGGGGACCTGCGCGCCGACGATCTCGTTCAACGCAGGGCCGCGGTAGTGGAAGAAGAACGGGACATCCCCGTAGGTGTAGATGCCGGTGGCGACCACCAGGTTCAGCGGCACCTGCTCGGCGATCCGCTGGATCCGTGGGATGTAGCGGCCCAGCCCGACCACCGTCGGATCGACGATCGTCCGCACCCCGGCGTCGTAGGCGACCCGCAACCGTCGCACGGCATCGGCGATGCGTTCGTCCTCGGAGCCCCATTCGGCCGGGTAGTTCTGCTGGACGTCCCCGGTGAGCACGAAGACGTGCTCGTGCATAAGTGTCACTCCGAGCTCGGCGGAATCGATCGGCCCGCGCACGGTTTCCAGCGTCGACACAGCGATTTCTCCTCATCTGAGCTGCGCATTCGCAGGAATCGTACGAACCGGTATGTGAGGTGGGCCATATTCGCCGGTGCTGAATCTTCGTACAACTTTCGTGCGCATCGCACAGAAGGACGCGGCTCAGGCCACCGGGCACGGTTGCAGCACCGCCGGTCCGAACCAGCGGGCGGCTTGCAACGCCAGATGCAGGTGCAGCGTGCGATCGTGATCGTCGAAGTCGTGGCGGGTCAGGTCGAGTGCCTGCCGCACCCGGTACTGGACGGTGTTGCGGTGCACGGCCAACTCCTGCGCGGCCGCGGCGTAGCTGCGGTTGTTGGCCAGGAAGACGCGCAGGGTTTCGCGCAGCCAGAGATTGCGCTGGTTGCCGGTCGCGAGTTCACCCAGGCAGTCGGCCACGTACTGGCGCAGTTCCTCGATGTCGCCGCCCAGCAGCGCGACGGCCGCCACCTGGTCGTGCGACACCGCGCGGGGCGCGTCGGGACCGGCCAGCAGCACGAGTTCGCGCACCCGATCGGCTTGCCGCAGGCTGCGGCGGAATCCCGCGACGCCGGAACCGCGCCCGCCCACCGCCACACGCACCGGCAACGCCAGTGCCGACAGGGCACGCTCGATGGCCTCGGCATCGATGGTCGTGTCCCGAGCGATCGAGAACCACAGCCGCACTTCGCGTTCGTCGGTCGGCACCAGCAGCGCCCGGCGGGGGTGGCCGAGCAGCGGAACCAGCGCCGCGCGCACGGCGTCCAGGACATCCACCGCGGCCCGTGCGGACAGCTGCGGCTCGGTCCAGGCGTTCACCGCGACGTGCCGGCCGGACAAGGGATAGCCGAGCACTTGCTCGGCCTGGCCGATGTCGTCGGCCGAGCCGTCGAGCACCCGCGCCACCCATTCCTGACGCAGGCCGCCGCGACTGCCCACCCACCGGTCGCGCTCCTGCTCGTAGGCGATGCCGACGTGCTCGCACACCCGGTCGATGTACACCGCGGAGCGATGGACGATCCGGATGATCGCCGCCGCGCTGTCGGAGCCACCCAGTTCCGCCGCGTAGCGCATCGCGATGTCGAGGAACCCGGCATGCCCCACCCGGTACGCCCGCATCAGCGCCGACAGCGGGACGTCGCGCTGCGCGAGCGTGCGCGCGTACACCAGCGCCCGCGCCGGGGCGTGCACGTCGTGCTCGGCGGCGTCGTTCTGCACGAAGTCGAGGACGGACATCAGATTGTCGGTGGTGCCCGCCTCGAACAGGCCCCGCAGCCGGGTATCCAGGTCGAGCGCCGCGACTTGCGCGCGCATCACCGCCGACAGCTCGGCGATCAGCTGATCGCGACCGCGCAGCATCGTCGAGACGACCGCGCGAACCACTTCGTTCTCGCCGTCGGCCACTGGCGACACCTCCCTTCGCCGGGCTCGGCATCGGGTCTCAACCTAGCCCCCGCCGGACGCGCCGGAAGCATCGTGCGGCGACCTGCGGGAACCCCACCGCGCCGGTAGCCTCGGGGCGGGGGCGGGCCGAGCGACGAGGAGTAATGCCATGAGTCGTCCAGTTCGTATCGGAGTTCAGCTACAACCGCAGCACGCGCCGGAGTACCGGCTCATCCGTGACGCGGTGTTGCGGTGCGAGGACGCGGGCGTCGACATCGTGTTCAATTGGGACCACTTCTACCCGCTCACCGGCGATCCCGACGGCGCGCACTTCGAGTGCTGGACGATGCTGGGCGCGTTCGCCGAGCAGACCGAACGGGTGGAGATCGGCGCGCTGGTCACCGGCGGCGGCTACCGCAATCCGGATCTGCTGGCCGATATGGCGCGCACCGTCGACCACATCAGCGGCGGGCGGCTCATCCTCGGCATCGGCGCGGGCTGGTTCGAGAAGGACTACGACGAGTACGGCTACGAATTCGGCACCCCGGGCAGCAGGCTCGAGTTGCTGAAGGAGACCCTCGCCCGGATCAGCGCCCGGCTGCCGAAGCTCAATCCGCGCCCGACTCGCGACCTGCCGATCCTGATCGGCGGCGGTGGCGAGAAGAAGACCTTGCGGCTGGTCGCGCAGTACGCCGACATATGGCACACCTTCGCCGACCTGGACGTGCTCGCGCACAAGAACAAGGTGCTCGCCGAGCACTGCGCCGCCGTCGGCACCGACCAGGCGCGCATCGAGCGCTCGGTGCAGTGGCCGGGACTGGAGAAGGCGCCCGCTTTCGTCGAGGCGGGAGTCACCACCTTCACCATCGGGGCCAGCGGACCGGATTACGACCTGAGCGAGGTCGCGAAGGCCGTGCGGTGGCGTGACGAGGTCAACCCGGAACCGGTGAGCGGGCTGGCCTGATCCGGATTGCCCGGCGACTGTTGCGCGAGGGCGGTGTGGAGTTCGAATCACCGTGATCGCAACTCTGGACCGCCGCAGCGGCATGGATTCCGGCAATTCCGGCCCTGGGGTAGCCGTGGGTTAGCAGAATTCCGCCGCTAGGGTTGTCCGTCATGGCTGTTCTGCCCGCTGTTCGGTCTCGTGCGTTGATCGCCGTGATATTGCTTGCCGTCGGTCTCAGCGCGACGGCGTGCGGTTCCGGCTCCGACGACGCGAGCACCGAGCGCAACCTCTGCGCACCGCCCGGCCCGGCCGCCGCCTCCGCCGCGCCGACCAACCTGGCCTCGTCGGCCGCCGCGGGCAGCGACCGCTACACCACCGCGACCACCGCGCCGCTGACCTCGATCGACGTCTCGAAGCTCGGCTTGATCACGCCCGGCAAGCTCAGCGTCGGCACGCTCTCGGACGCGCCGCCGAGCATCTGCGTCGACCGGCAGGGCACGTTCACCGGCTTCGACAACGAGCTGCTGAAGGCGATCGGCGCGAAGCTCGGCCTCCAGGTGGAGTTCTCCGGCACCGAGTTCGCCGGGCTGCTCGCCCAGGTGTCCGGCGGTCGCTTCGACGTGGGCTCGTCCAACATCACCACCACCGACGCGCGCCGCCAGCTGGTCGGCTTCACCAACGGCTACGACTTCGGCTACTTCTCCCTGGTGGTGCCGAGCGGCAGCGGCATCAAGGGGTTCGCCGACCTGAACCGGAGCACACGGATCGCGGTGGTGCAGGGCACCGTGCAGGACGAGTTCGTCGTGAACCAGCTGCATCTGGACCCGGTGAAGTTCCCCGACTACAACACCGCCTACGCCAACTTGAAGTCCGGCCAGGTGGACGCCTGGGTGGCCCCGTCCGCCCAAGCGGAAGGCGCGATCAAGCCGGGCGACGGAACATCGGTGTCGCAGAACACCTTCAGCCTGGACAACTTCGTCGGCTACGCGGTCGCCAAGAACAACCAGCCGCTGATCGACGCGCTCAACAGCGGCCTGGACGCGGTGATCGCGGACGGCACCTACGCCAAGCTCTACACCGACTGGGTGCCACGGGAGCTGCCGCCGGGCTGGAAGCCGGGCTCGCGGGCCGCGCCCGCGCCGCAGCTGCCGGACTTCGCGGCGCTCGCGGCGGGCAAGAAAAAGGACGAGACGGAGCAGAACGCGCCGAAATCCACGGTGCAGCAGTTGCGGGAGACGTTCTTCGACTGGTCGCTGTACCGCAAGGCATTTCCCGATCTGTTGAAGACCGGCCTGCCCAATACCTTGATCCTCGCGGTGGTCTCGGGTGCGCTCGGCACCGTGATCGGCATGCTGCTCGCGGTCGCCGGTATTTCGCGGACTCGCTGGTTGCGCTGGCCCGCGCGGGTTTACACCGACATCTTCCGCGGTTTGCCCGCCGTGGTGATCATCCTGCTGATCGGTCTCGGCGTCGGGCCGGTGGTGCGCAACCTCACCGGCAACAACCCGTACTGGCTCGGTGCGGTCGCGCTGGCGTTGCTCGCCTCGGCCTACATCGGCGAGATCTTCCGCTCCGGCATCCAATCGGTCGAGGCCGGGCAGTTGGAGGCGGCGCGCGCCATCGGTTTCGGTTACCGCCAGGCGATGACGCTGGTGGTGATCCCGCAGGGCGTGCGCCGGGTGCTCCCGGCTCTGATGAACCAGTTCATCGCCCTCATCAAGGATTCCTCGCTGATCTACTTCCTCGGCCTGCTCGCCACCCAGCGCGAGCTGTTCGCCGTCGGCCGCGATCTCAACGCGCAGACCGGCAATCTCTCGCCGCTGGTCGCCGCCGGTCTGGCCTATCTGCTGCTCACCATCCCGCTCACCCACCTGGTGAACTACATCGACCGCCGGATGCGGACCGGCCGACCCGACCGGCCGATCGACCAGGTGGAGGCGGCCACGATCACGGAAGGGCGCGGATAGATGAGTGCCTCCCTCACCGGTACCGGACTGCATCTGACGCTCGGACACAACCACGTGCTGCGCGGGATCGACATCCACGTCGACGCGGGCAAGACCGTCACCGTCATCGGGCCGTCCGGGTCGGGCAAGTCGACCCTGCTGCGGGTGCTGAACCGGTTGTACGAGCCCGATCAGGGCGACGTGCTGCTGGACGGCAAGTCCGTGCTCACCGAGAATCCGGACCGGCTGCGGCAGCGTATCGGCATGGTGTTCCAGCATTTCAATCTGTTCCCGCACAAGACCGTCGCGGAGAACGTCGCGCTGGGCCCGCGCAAGCTGCGCGGCCTGTCCAAGGACCGAGCACGGGCGCTGGCCGTCGAGCAATTGGAGATCGTCGGTCTGGCCGACAAGGCCGATTCCCGTCCCGGGAACCTGTCCGGCGGGCAGCAGCAGCGCGTGGCCATCGCACGGGCGCTGGCGATGCAGCCGGAACTCATGTTCTTCGACGAGGCCACCTCGGCGCTGGATCCCGAGCTGGTGAAGGGCGTGCTCGGTTTGATGACCGACCTCGCCTCCGGCGGCATGTCGATGGTCGTGGTCACCCACGAGATGGGCTTCGCCCGCACGGTGTCCGACAGCGTGGTGTTCATGGATCAGGGGCAGGTCGTGGAGACCGGCACGCCCGACGCTTTGTTCGACGACGCGCGGACTCCGCGTTTGCAGAGGTTCCTCGCCCAGGTGCTCTGAGTCGGTAGCACATTCGGGGCAACTTTCATTGATGCGCATCTGCTAATGTATTTGTCATCACGATTCCAGCTATCCGCGCGAGGAAAGAGGGAAATTCGATGACCACAGCACACGCCCAGCACACCGGCCACGACCATGTGCACGGCCCGGACTGCGGGCACACGGCGTTCCAGCACGGCGATCACATCGACTACGCCCACGATGGTCATCTGCATCGCGAACACGCGGGTCACTACGACGAATGCGAGCGGTCCGAGCACTGCGAATGCCGCGATCACCCGCACCGGCACGGTCCGAACTGCGGCCACGAGGCCGTCCAGCACGGCGACCACGTCGACTACCTGCACGACGGCCATCGTCACGCCGCCCACGACGGTCACTTCGACGAGCACTGATTCGCGTCGGTCTCCGGTTCTAGAGTCGGGCGGGTGATCGAAGAACTCGAGATTCGTACCGGGGCGGGAACCTTCGACGTACTGGCCGCCGGCGCTCCCGGCGGACGGGAAGTGCTGTTGCTGCACGAGTTCCCCCAATGCGCACGGGAGTGGGAGTTCCAGCTCCGCGTGCTCGGCGGCGGCGGGTGCCGCGTCGTCGCGCCCGACCAGCGCGGGTACTCGCCGGGAGTGCGGCCGGAGCGAGCCGCCGACTATCGGCTCGAGGAACTGGTCGGCGACGTGGTCGCGATAGCCGACGCGCTGGGGTGGGAGCGCTTCGACCTGATCGGCCACGGCTGCGGCGCGCGGGTCGGATGGGCAGTGGCGGCGGAGCTGCCGGAGCGCGTCCGCACGTTCAGCGCGGTGTCGCATCCGCATCCTTCCGCGCTCCAGCAGGCGATAGCCGAGGACGAGGATCAAGCGTTGCGGTCCCACCATGTGATCGCCCTTCGGCAGCCGCGCACCGCGGAGCGGGCTCTGCTCGCCGACGACGCCGCCGCGCTGCGCCGGATCTTCGAGTGGAAGATCCCGGAGGAACGCGTCGAGGATTACGTGGGCCGGTTGTCGCGGCCCGGCGCGCTCACCGCCGCGTTGAACTGGTATCGCGCCATGGACCTCGCCGGTCCGACCGGCCCGGTGTGCGTTCCCACCTTGTACGTATGGGGCACCGAGGACGCGACCTTCGGCTCCACCGCGGCGCTGGCGACCGGAAAGTACGTCTCCGGCCCGTACCGATTCGAGATGCTCGAGGACGTCTCGCACTGGGTTCCGGAAGAGGCGCCCGAGGCGCTGACCCGCCTGCTGATCCAGCACCTGCTCGCCCATCGCGGGTGAATGCCTCGGCGGCGCTGTTCATCCCGCCGTTCCCCGCACACGGTGTGCGGACGGAGGGAAAGCTGAGTCTCGTCCACCGACAAGCAAGGGAGGTGAACCGTGGACGTCAAGGAAGTCAATCGGCGAACCATCGCCCAGTTCCGAGCGGGCGGCGAGATCGAGGGCATGCAACGCGACCGTCTGATCTTGCTGACCACGATCGGCCGCAGAACCGGCGCCCCGTACACCACCCCGCTGATGTTCCACCACGACGGCGACCGCCTGCTCGTCGTCGCTTCCAACATCGGTGCGCCGAAACATCCCGACTGGTACGTGAACCTGCGGGAGAACCCGCGCGTCACCGTCGAAGTGGGCGAGGAGAGCTATCCGGCGCTGGCCGCCCCGTTGACCGGCGACGACCGTGCCCGCACCTGGGCGATGCTGAAGAACGCCTATCCGTTCTTCGCCGAACACGAGATGCAGACGTCCCGGGTCATCCCGGTGGTCGCCCTCACGCGGGCGTGACGAGCACCGGACTAGCGGCGGGCGCGCGTGTCGGCCGCGTCGACTCGCCGGTCGGCGACCAGGTCGAGCAGGGCGGTCAGATTGTCGGGGTCGGTGGGGTCAACGGCCCCTTCCGGTAGAGCCAGCTCCGTGAGCCGTTGGCCCCGGTGGAAGGCGGCGGGGCGCAGCGGCGGCGCGTCGTCGGGTTGCCCGAGGATGGTGGCGAGGTTTCCGTCGTTGTCGTAGACGGCGTAGTAGCGCATTGGTGGGCTCCTCAGAGGCCGGTCGAGGCGGTCATCCAACTGGTGTTGCTGGTTCTCCTGGTTGCGAATCGTGATGGGTGACGGCGTTCGAGCTTATCCACACGTTCGAAGCTGAGTGTCGGTTTGCGCACTAGTTGCGTTACCCATTCTCGCGCGTTTCCCGCGGCATCGCTGCACGTAGACCGGTATATGGAGACCGCGCGGGATGGTTTGCCCGAGTTAGGCGCACACGGTGGCGAAGGCCGCCCAGAGCACCGGGGAATGCTCGATCCGGCCGATGTCGCGCCATGCGCTGAGACGGTCGCGCTGCCATTCGGCGATGGCGGTCACGGGGTCGGGTCGCTCGTGCGCCTCGTCGATGGCGCAGATCGTCTCCTGGAGCGGGTGGACCTGCGCCGGTGCGCCCGCGACGCGCTGAAAGGCGAAATCCGTGGGCAGCGGCCACCGGCTGGCGGTGACCAGTTCCGCGCCGCCGGTGATCATCGCGGCGGTCAAGCCGAGCGCTTCGCTGAACCGCAGGTCGCCGCCGCTCTCACAGGCGATCAGCGCGACCCGGCTCGGGATCGGCCACAGTCGTTGTCCGGCAACAGGTTCCGATTCGATGGTATGCGTTCCGAGCAGGAGGTCTTTGGCCGAGAGCGGCCGGTGGGTGCGGGACGGTTCCGCGAAGCCGACGGCATCGGCGGTGCAGGCGAGATGCAGTTCGGCGTCCTCACTGCGGCCCGATCCGGGCGCGGCGGCGGTGACGTGTCCGACGTAGAGCAAGCGGCTCGCGCCCGCGCGCAGGACGGAGCCGAGCCAGTCGCGATCGACATCCGTGCGCCGGAAGGTCTCGACCGGGTTCGCTACCGCGGGGCGCAAGCGGTCGTTCGCGGTGTACATCGCCATTCGTTGTGCGAGCGGGGCTTCAGCGGTCATCCGGCCCAGCACCGAGCCGAGCGTCGAATCGGCGCGGAAGCCGGGAACGCGCGGATCCAGCACCGCGACGACCGGCCGCGCGGCGGTCTCGGTCCAAGTGCGGGCGATCCGTCCGGGCGCTTGCGCGACGCCGGCAGGCGCGAGCAGGCTGACGTCGGCGATGTCGATCAGCCGGACGTCGCGATCCGGCGCGACGAGTTCCCACGGCACCTGGGCGACACGCGGTGACGGTTGCAGCCGGATATGCGGGCGCACGCCGCGCTGCCACAGCTCGTAGAGCTGTGCGGCCAGGCCATAAGGCAAAAGTGCTCGCGAAAGCGCCTGTGCGACGGCATATTCCCGTTCGTAGTCGGCGAACGCGCCGGTGGTGAGCGCCTGCTCGAGACCGCCGGGCTCGGCGGGACGCGGCAGCGCGTCGGCGAGCAGTCCGACCGCCCGCATCGCCGCGTCCTCCGGGAGCACTCCCGCGCCGCGAGGCGCGCTGTCGTCGACCCATCGCCACGACACGTAGATGTCTCCCGCGTCCGCCATGCGGACCAGCACCGTCGGTCGCGTCATACCGTCAGCACCCGATCGTCGCGGATCACCCGGCCGTAGCGCTGTTCGGCGGCGGCGATGAACGGCGCGAGCGCGATTCGGCCTTCCGCGGCAAGTGCCAGGCGCGGTGGCGGAGCGACCGGCAGACCCGCTCCGGCCGCGACCTCTGCCAAGGCGGCGCCCAGTTGCAGGGCGGCGTTGCCGGGATGATCGGTGAAGTCCTCCGGCGGGTCGAGCAGATCGAGCGGAAGCCGTGTGCGAGTCGCCCGTTCGGTGCGATCGAGCGCCAAAGCTGTCCCAGCGCACTGTGTTTCGACCAAATCGGTGACGAGGACACCGTTGCCGGAAAGGTAGGCGAAGCGGAACGCAAGCCGCATCGCGGGGTCGGCGATCTGCCGGTTCCACTGCTCGCGCTGCGTACCGTTCGGCAAGGTGTGGCGCACGGCGTCGATGGCCAGGGCGGCGGGAACGGCGATCCCCACAGCGCGCCAGAGCAACTCCGCGGGCGGCGACTCGGACGCGTCGATCGCGCCTTCCAGGAGCGTCGCGTGCCAGAAATCGAGCTGGGCGCAGTGCAGGCCTAGGCCACGCTCGGCATAGACCGCGAACGCGGCGGCGAGCAATTCCTCGCACTCTGCGACCCGCCCGGACTTGAACGCCACGGTGGCGGAACGAATGCGCAGGTCGGCGGCATCCAGTACGGCGCTAGACGTGACGAAATACGAGAGGCTCCGCCCGTAGAGATCCTGGGCGTCCGCCAGATCGCCGCGGCCCTCGGCGAGAAATCCCATGGTCTTGAGTCCGACCCCGGCCCGATACCCCAGCCCGGCCTGCTCGAAATAGGCCTGACTGGATCGCAGCGGCGCCTCGGCCTCGTCGTACCGCTCGAGGCGGACGAGCATGGTGGCGAGATTCTGTTCGGTCTCGGCGACCGCGTTGCGGTCGCCCGCGGACTCGAACGCGGCGAGCGCTTGCCGCGTGAAATCGACGGCCAGGTCGCGGCGTCCGGTCTCGAAGTAGGTGGCGGCGAGATTCATCAGCGGGTGACCCGCCAGTTGCGGCGCGAAACGCTGTGCCGCGTCGAGTGATTCGGTGGCGATCTCGGCGGCGTAGGCCCAGTTCTGCCGGTGCAGTGCGACGGCGGTCAGGGAGAGCAGGCAGGCCACGCGCAGCACGCCGAGATCGGTGTCGGTGTTGTCGGCGAGCAAGGCGCGTGCTTGCTCCAGCGCCGCTTGCGCCGCGTCGAGATCGCCCAGATGCTGGAGCGCTTGCGACATGTTGACCAGGGCATTCGGGCGCAATCGCGGTGCGTGTTCGGGCATCTCGGCCAACGCCGAGCGGTAGAGGGCGAGCGAGGCGGCGTGGTCGCCGAGTTCGTCGGCCATGCTCGCGGCGTTGATGATCGCGCCGAGCCGGATATCGCCGGTTGTTCGTTCAGCGGCGTCCTCGAACAGGCGTTTCGCCTCGGCGGGGTCGCCGCGGGTGTATGCGGCGGCGCCAGCGGCGAGCAGTTCCCGGCCGTCGTCCGGAGTCGCCTCGGTCATATCAGAAGTCCGAATCCGATGCGGCAGCGGCGATTTCCGCCAGCAGGAGCGAGTCGGCGGAGTTGCCGGATGCTTCGTCCGCGCGGTGCAGCCGCGTCGTGACCAGGTCGCGAATCCGCGCTCGGCGCGTCGCCGCGTCCGGCTCCTGTTCGTCCACGCCGACGCCCGGGACGTAGATGTGCACGGTCACGCCCGCTTCCGCTCCGGCCGGAGCCGTGCTCTCGGCCCGCCAGAGCTCGCCGTCGCGGATCAGCGGCACGTCGGCGGCGTCCGCCGGAGTGCGAATTCCGGCCCTGGGATGCAGGTGTGCCGGTAGGTCCGTTGGCGAAAGTGGGGCGGCGACCGCGCTCACCCGCACTATCGTGGTCCCCGCCGCGCGCACCACTTCCCAGGACACGGCGCGCTCCGAGGCGTCGAGCAGGCCCGGCGGGCAGCGATGCCAGTCCCAGCCCGCGCTGCCCCTGGCCAGGACGAGAGCGCCGGGCGCGACGATGGTGGCCGGTCCGGCGGCGAGCGCGTAATCCTCCGCGCGGCCGAGTGCCCGCGCGGCCGTGCGTTCTTCGGGAGTCGCGTCGGCGCCGTCGACGATCAGATCGCATTCCTCGCTCAGCGTGGCTATCTCGTCTTCCAGCAGGTCTTCGTCCAGCGGGGCGATGCCGTCCAGAGTCGACGCGGGCCACCAGCGTGCCGCCCAGCGGGCGTAGCCGAGCCGCCAGGCATGCGCGGCGAGGTCGGGCAGTGCGGGCTCGGCCGTGTATTCCCCTTCACTGCCGCTCGTTTCGTCGAGAGCGATGGCCACCTCTGGGCCGTACACCGCCCAGATCCACTCCTGTGCGAGGTCGATGTCGTCGAGCACCGCCGCCGGGGTCGTCTGCCCGCTGAGCAGGCTCCACGTCAGATGCCCGCCCGCCACCTCGAGCACGAGCACGTCCACCCCGGCCGCGCCGTCCACGACGGTCGGAGCGTCGTCCGGCGCGATGATCCACAGGCCGTCGCGGCGGCGGATGCGTACGGTCGTCATCAGCTCGCCTTCGTTTCCGCCGCGTCCGGCTCACCCACGCTCGCCCGCACGCTCAGCGCCCGCTTGACCCGCGTGCGATGGTCCAGGATCACCGAACGCGCCACACCGTCGAGCAGATCCCACAGCTCGTCCGGATCGTAAACGGCGAACTCTCGGACATCTCTGCCGTGCAAGCGGACCCACAAGCGCCGCAGGTACGGCTGCCACGGCGTGATCAGCTCGGCGGCGATGGCGGCCAGCGGACCGGTGGGCCGCTCGGCGGACACCACCAGCCGCCGCGCCTGCAACACGTATGCTTCCCGCTGCCAGCGGCTGTTCACCACCTGATGCGCCGTGGATTGCGTTGTTTCCGTCGCTGTTTCGGCTAGACGTAGCCGCGGTCGGCCCGTCGACTGTTCACGACGGTGCTCGATGGGCGCCAAACCGGTCGCCAGCGCGGTCCCCGCCGTCGCTGTTACGCGCAGCGACTCGTCCAGCAGCGCCCACGGTGCACAACTCCGCGCGATCTCGGCGTCGACCAGCTCGGGGATCGGCGGCAGCTCCGCGCGCTCGGTGGATGCCTGGAGCACGGTGAACACCCGCTCGTACACGGTGCGATCGAACGGGAGCCCGAGGGTCGATTTCGAGGCCGAAGAACCGATCGCGGGGCGAGGCGGCACCGGATGCGTGGTCAACCCGAGTTCCTGAGCGGACGCGTCCTGCCACAGCCGGATCCCCGCGTGCGTACCCGCATGGGCGGCGATCAGCCGGTCCAGGGTCTCCTGTCCGTCGGCGTCCTCACCGAGTCGTGCGGCCGCACAGGCTTCCAGCAGCTCGTCCACCTCCGCGTCGTGGTCACCGCCCGGCGGGCCGGTGAGCGGACGCCGCCGCCAGGCCAGCTCGAGCAGACCGGCCAGCTCCCGTTCCCGCTCGCGGTCGGTGAGGTATTCCTTCAGCGCTTGCGTGGTGCGTCCGGCGGTGTACTCGTGGATCTCGCGCAGTGCGTCCTCCGCGACTCCGCGCGCCCGCGCCGGATCCGGCATACCCGAGGTGGTCGCCAGCTCGAAACAGCGCTGGAAATACAGATCCTGCGGGTGCCCCTCGGTGATCCGCAGCGTCCGCCGCACCTGCTTGAGCACCGTGAACCAGGCCGCCGTCGCACGCAGTACATCGGCCGCCGCCTGAATGCGCGCCTCCAACAACACCGCGCCATCCGCCGTCAGGATCGGCCCCGCGCACAACGGATGCTGCACGGGCCGGATCACCAACGGGTCGAGCACGAGCTTCACCGTCCGGCGCAGCGGACCCCCGTGCGGGCCGCTGAGCGGTTCGACACCCTCGAGCCTGCGCCACACCTCATCGAGCACCATGGCGCGCGGTCGTCGCATGCGTGCAGTGTATTGCCGCGACTCTCGTCCCGGCGGGTTCGCGGCAACCTCACGACGGATTCCTCGGCGTCGGTCGTACACGAACCGGCGCCGCAAGCAGTCGCGCTGCTACCTGTGCGGAGCACTTATCTCTTCAAGGGCTCCGAGGTAAGCCGTCACCACCAGGAACGGACGTTTCGTATCGGACACCGAATTGTCCACACTCACTGTCGGTTTCAGATCTGCCAGTCGTAACATCCAGCCGCTGACGGCCGAAGAGAACCCTGAACAGGAGGAGATTCTATGAAGAAAGTGTTGACTACCGCTGTACGCGTCGCGGCGGCCGGTGTTTCGGGTTTGGCATTCGTCGCAATTGTCGGTTCCGGGACCGCCCAAGCGGCGCCGCAGGATTGCGTCGTCGAGCGAGACCTTTTCGGTGCGTCGACGACTTGCCAACCCGACGGAGGAAGCAACTACGTCTTGCACGTCGACTGCTTCGGCCTCTACGCCAGCGGGCCGTTCCCGCAGTATGGTGTCGGCTCCTATCAAGCGCTCAGCTACCCCTTCACGCCGAGCGGCCAGCGCGTCACCACGGGATGCACGGGAATGGGTCCCGGTGTGGTGGCGGTGGCGACCAACGCTTACGTCGAGATTTATCGCGGTTAGGTTCTGTCTCGAAGTGGTGTGACTTCGAACTGGGTGTGGCTTACCACACACCATTGAATCCGGGGCCTAAGGTCTGACTCGGTCCGCCCATCGGGGGCAGCTGAGTGGAGGGATTCGAAGAATGAAGTTCGAGAAGATCACCGCTGCCGTTTTCCTGGCCGTCTCGGCCGTGGGTATCACCGCGGCGACCGCCCATGCGGAACCGGCCATAACGGAGCAGCCGACTGCGGGGTACACGACTTCCGGTGTGGATCACGGAATCCCCTACGAGATCACTGTTTCGCCAGTCGACGGCGTCGTTACCATTACCGTCGAGAACGGCAGGTTCGAGATCGCACAGAACGGTGCGGTGGTGCTCGAGTCCGGCGACGGAGCGGCAGTGACCGAAGTGCCGCAACAGTACGACGTCGACGGGCATTCGATCGCGATCGCGCAGCACATCGGCGCGGACGGCCGCACCCTGACCTCGACACCGACCGCAGAAGATACCGCGCAGCTGAAGGACATCAGCTCCTACGACCGGCTCAAGGAGCAGATCAACAAGAACCTGCCCGGCGTCGTCGCCGGTGCCATCGTGGGCGGTCTCCTCGGGGCGTGCGTGATCCTGGTCTGGGGAGTCAGCATCCCCATCGGTGCGCTGATCGGTGGAACCATCGGCGGATACGCCATGGGCGGCCCGGAGTTCCTCGATGCCGTACAGGGGTTTGTCGCCAACCAGGGCAGGTGAGAGAGCGGCCGACTCGACACAGCCGGTCGCCCGCGGACCCGGCCGCACTGTACGAGCCCTCCCGCTGTGCACGACCGCGACGAGGACATCACTGGAAGGTTCGCAGTCTGCGACGCCCATGTTGTGCCGCTGACACCAAATCTAGTGACACTAGATTGTCAAGCAATGCTACAGTCGGTCTATGGGGATCCAGACGCGACGAGAGCGTGAGCGCGCCGAGCGGCACCGGCTGATCATCGACACCGCTCGGGAGTTGGCCGAGTCGCAGGGCTGGGACGCGGTGACTGTGCGCAGGTTGGCGGAACGGATCGAATACAGCCAGCCTGTGCTGTATTCGCATTTCGCGGGCAAGGATGAGATCGTCACGGCGGTCGCCGAGGAGGGTATCGCGGAGATGGCCGCGTGGAGCCGCGCGGCGTTGGAGTCCGCGGGCGGTGAGCCGCGCGCGGCGTTGGCGGCGGTGGCGCGGTCCTACCTCGAGTTCGCGACCGCGCGGCCCGCGCTCTACGACGCGATGTTCCTGATGAAGGTGAACCTCGCGTTCGGCGAGAATGCCTCGCAGCCGCTGCGGGACGCGTTCGCCGTCATGTTCGCCGCTTTCTCACCGTTCGCGGGCGAGCACGATCCGGAGACTTTCACCGAGGTCGGTTGGAGCGCCCTGCACGGCCTGGCGACCCTGGACCGCGGCGGACGTCTGCGACCGGCTCAGCGGGACGCCCGTGTGGCGGTGTTGATCGACCAGTGGACCCGGTAGACCTCTGCCGTAGTGAGCGCACCGATCTGGGTCGTCATTTCTGCCCTGGCTCGGGCGCTCCTAGAACTCTTGTCTGCCAGAGACTCTTACATCCCTGATTTCGTCGCGTAGTTCCGTACGCGGTTTGTGACCGATTCGCGGTTTCGGCGAGCCGCGGTTTCCTGTTTCCGGTGCGCCGAATCCAGGTCAGGCCGGAAACGGCCATTTTTCGCCCCATCGCATCGCGCGGTACGCGGCAGAGGGGTGCGTCTGTACGGGTGGCCTCGGTGTGCGGCCGTGATGCCGCCGCTCGAGCTGCGGCGGCGTCACCGGGCAGCTGGTCGGATCGCCCGCGTCGAGGTGGGGTTGTCGGGTGCCGTCGATCGCCGAACCCGAAGCGGTCGGGCTGCCCGCAACTCGGTCGACGAGGGCCGGGACCGGCGCGGTCGGGCTGCCCGCAACCCGGTCGACGAGTGCCGGAGGGTAATGAGCCCCAGTCCCACCGGCGGATCCGGCGGACCGAAGACCTGTCAGCGTCAGGTGACGGGCTTGCCGGGCGACGGTGTCCGCTCGGTCGGAAACGCATGTGCGGCTTGCTGATCCGAGCGAGATCCTGCGGTAGCGATCGGAAATCTAGCAAAGCTAGACAAGATAGCGAGCGAATGTTACCGTTGCTCCAGTTCCTAACGACGCTAGAATTTGGAAAGCGAGCCGAGAATGCTCATCGTCACCGGCCAGATCATCGCCGCCGCCGCCGTTGTCTCGAACGCCATCGTCTATGGCACCGATGTCTCCGTGGCCATGATCACCCGATCGGTCTACCGCAAGCTCGACGACGCGACCGTGACCATGAGTGCGGGATGGGGTCACTACTACGGCGACAGACGCATGCCGGTCGTCGGCGTGGTCGGTGTGGTCAGCGCGGTACTCACGCTGCTGATCGCGTTGTGGGCCGGGCAGATCGGCGCCGCTGTCGCGGCGGGGATCACGGTGGCGGCACTGCTCACCTGGCTGGCCTTCTACGTCCGCATCGCCAAGCCGATCAATTCCCAGCAGACCGCCGCCGCGCGAAGCGGCATCATCCCGGCCAATGCCCGTGCCCTGCAAGACAAGTGGGACAGCATTCTGAAATACCGGGTCACCCTGCAGTTCGTCGCCATCGCCGGACTGTGCGCAGCGCTGATCCTGTTCTGACCTCAGAGCACGCGGCAGGCAACAGCTTGCGCTTCCCGCGCCCGACAACTCACAGCTGATCGCCGGGCACACATCTGATATCGAATCCACCAAGGAGTAACCGACATGACCTTCACCATCAACGAACAGCAATTCCTCGCCGAGGCCGGGATCGGTCGGCTGGCCACGGTGTCGCCCGACGGCGTCGTGCAGAACAACCCGACCAGCTATCGGGTGAACGCCGACGGCACGATCGACATCGGGGGCATGCGGATGCGCGCCAGTCGAAAGTACCGCAATGTCGAGGCAGGCAGCCGGGTCTCGTTCGTCATCGACCAACAGGTTTCCTTGGAGCCATACGTGATTCGCGGCATCGAGGTACGCGGCACCGCCGAGGCGCTCGATGACGAGGAGCCACCGTTCCCTCCCCAGGAACGCGCGATCATCCGAATTCACCCCGAACAAATCATCTCCTGGGGCATCGACGGCGGACCCTTCGACTTCACCAGTCGCCGCGCCGAGTAGCCAGGAGTGCCGATCGGCATAGCGGGTGTGCGAGTGGGGCGATCGTCGCAACCTCCCGAATCGGGAGTGTTGCGACGATCGCGTGAACACGCCATATCCGGGCCGTAGAGCCTCGTTCCCCACTGGTCGGGCGCGCCCTTGCCGTCGGCGGCGCACCAACCGAGTGTGTCCGAGGCAATCGCGGTGGCGGCACCGCCTGACGGCTTGACCCTCACGCAGCGTGAGGCCGGAAGGTGGGGTGCATGAGTGATTACTACAACGCGTTCGAGATCAGTCCCGTGCCCGATCCCGGCCCGGACGCGGTCCCGCCGGAGCCGTTTCGTGGCATTTATGGAATGCCCGCGTTCGTGACTATCCCCACGAGCGATTTGGCGGCGTCGGTGGATTTCTGGATTCGTGGGCTCGGGTTCTTCGAGCTGTTCAGCATCCCCGGTCGGGTTGTGCATCTGCGCCGGTGGGCCTTTCAGGACGTACTCCTCGTCCCGGCGGGGAGCGTTCCGGAGCAGGCGCCGGCGGTGAGCTTCAGTTTCGCGTGCGTGCTCAGCCAGGTGGACTCCCTTGTTGAGAACTGTCGTGCGTTGCGCCCGAACTCGGTCGATGGTCCACGGGATACCCCTTGGAACACCCGTGATGTG
Organism: Nocardia sp. NPDC051911; assembly: GCF_040681035.1. Taxonomy (NCBI): domain Bacteria; kingdom Bacillati; phylum Actinomycetota; class Actinomycetes; order Mycobacteriales; family Nocardiaceae; genus Nocardia; species Nocardia sp. NPDC051911. Next base: position 524,838 of record NZ_JBFAXY010000001.1, on the reverse strand, counting down.
GAGGTGATCACCCCTGAGAACGCGCGGATCGTTTTCACTGCGGCGAAGCCCTTCGATCCGGCCAGTCAGGAGGCGCGGAATCTCGAGGCTGTCGGGATCACCCCACCGGGTGTCGGTCGCGGCGACAATGTTGAGCATGCCTGATGCCACTGACGCCGATGGCCTGACCGTCGGTCAGGTCTCGACGCGTCTGGGCGTGACAGTCCGCGCGCTGCACCACTGGGATGAGATCGGTCTGGCGCGCCCGTCGCTGCGGACGGTTGCCGGATATCGGCTCTACACCGCAGGTGATCTGGAACGCCTGCACCGCATCGTCGTCTACCGTGAGCTCGGTCTCGGCCTGGACAGGATCCGAGCAATCTTGGATGATTCGGCCGCAGACGTGCCCGGCGCATTGCGCGCGCAGCGCACCCAGATCGCCGAACGGATCGACCGGCTCCAGCAACTCGGCGCCGGACTGGATCGGATGATCGACGCCCACGAGCGCGGCCTGCTGCTGACCGTGGAGCAGCAGGCCGCGATCTTCGGCCCCCAGTGGCAGCCGGACTGGCCCGCCCAAGCCCGTCAGCGCTACGGAGACACGACGCAATGGCAGCAGTACGCCGAACGCGCAGCCTCTCGCGGTCCGGAGGAATGGCAGGCCATCGCCGACGCCATGGCCGACCTCGACCGTGCCCTCGGGGATGCGATGGAAGCCGGGGTCACACCGGGGAGCCCAGAAGCGAATCAGCTCGTCGAGCGGCACCGCGAAGTCTTCGCTTCGTACTTTCCACTCACCAGGCAGATGCAGGTCTGTCTCGGCCGCAGGTACGAGGCTGACCCGGGATTCGCCGCCCACTACGACGGCATCCGCGCAGGCCTTGCCACGTGGTTCCGTCGAATCATCGACGCCAGCGCGCGCGCCCACGACATCGACCCGGACACCGCGAACTGGGAGTAGAGCGGGGGCGGAGTCATCCGAAACGGATGAACGATCGCACGGGTTGTCACTTCACTTTCGCAGTTTTGGGCAAACGAGTGTTCGACGCGTACGGCGATGTCTCGGCTACCGACTACGGGCGCGCGGCCAACCCCGCCGGACAGCGTGTAAAGAGTCTTTACAGTCCCGCACTCCAGCGCTGACCACCCCGCCACGACCAGGAGAACCCGATCTGTAAGCGGCTACTTAAGACTGGTGGTAGGGCTCGATCCCGGCCAGGATCAGTCCCAGGTACCCGGTGGGAGGCTCTCTAAGCGGCTGACCACCAGCGTCGTCGGTGTGGCTCGCTAATGGCTTGCGTCCCATCGGGTTACCGTGCGGGCTTGGCTGGAAAGGGGTCTGCCCAGGCTCGAAGTAGCGGTGCCTTCCTGCACGGATACCGATCCGTCGATCTGGAAGGATACCGATGTCGGTCATCATCGGCATTGACCCGCACAAACGCTCGGCCACCATCGAAATCATCGACTCCGACGCGAAGATCCTCGCGACCGCGCGTTACGGCACCGACACCGCCGGATACAGTGAAATGCTCGTCGCCGCACAACGATTCCCGCAACGGGTATGGGCGATCGAGGGTTGCAACGGTGTCGGACGGCATGTGGCGCACCGGCTCGTGGCCGACGGGGAAACCGTCATCGACGTGCCCGCGAAACTGTCGGCGCAGGTGCGGGTGTTCGCCACCGGCAACGGCCGTAAAACCGACCCGGTCGACGCGCATTCGGTCGCGTTGGCGGCGTTGCGGTCGCCGAATCTGCGCCGGGTAGAGGCGGATCCGGAGCTGGTCGCGTTGGGTCTGCTGGTCGATCGTCGTGACGAGCTCGGCCGTGCCCGCACCGAACTGTTGAACCGTATTCACCGGCTGCTGCTGGAACTGGTGCCCGGAGGTGCCAAGAGGTTTCTGTCGGCCATGCAGGCCCGCGCCCTGGCCGAGACCGTTGAACCCGGCGATGCCGCGGCCCGGGTTCGTTTACGGCTGGTGAACGAGCTGATCGACGATCTCGAGGTCGTCGACCGGAAAACAAAAGCCGCGGACAAAGAACTCAAGCAACTGGTTCTCGCACGCGGGTCGACTCTGATGGATCTGAACGGCATCGGACCCTGCGGTGCGGCACGGCTTCTCGCCGACACCGACAACGTCCACCGTTTCGTGTCCCGGGACCGGTTCGCTTCCTGGAACGGCACCGCACCCTTGGATGCCTCCTCCGGCCAGCAGCAGCGACACCGGCTCTCCCGAGCCGGCAACCGCAAGATCAACCACGTCCTGCACACCATGGCCGTGGTCCAACTGCGTCACCCGACGGCAGGCAGGGGCTATTACGACAGCAAGAAGGCCGCCGGGAAGACCTCCATGGAGGCGATGCGGGCACTCAAACGGCGTCTGTCCAACGTCGTCTACCAGCGGATGCTCGCCGATCAGCGGCGGCCCGGACCTACCGCCATACAGTCTAACGGCGAACTCCCAACTGCCTCTTGACATAAAGGGGAGCCATGTCAGTTCATGTCGAGATGTCATGCCCCCGAGGCCATGCACTGGCGGATACCCAATGATGGGAAGTTGATCGAGGCCCGGACCCCTAGCCTCGGGACGAGACCGCGCCGGTCCCATCCATCATCGAAATCGAACGTTTCCGCGTTCCTCCAGAGGTTGTTGTATGACTCGCACTACGCCGCCACGTCCGGTCGATCTCGTGGCCGTCTTTCCTGAGCTGGCGCCACTGGCCCGCACCGCGACTCGGTTGCACCCCCGTCCGGGAACACCATCGGCGCACGACAGTTCGATCGGGGGGCCACTGTTGTGGCCGGCGAGCGAGCCATGGCCGTACTGCCACGCTGAGGACCACGATTTGGAACCGGATTCCGACGGTTCGATTGCGATGGTGCCGGTCGCGCAGTTGTACGTCCGTGACGTGCCCGGTTTGTCTCCGCCCGAGGGGGCGGACCTGCTGCAAGTGTTGTGGTGCCCCTTCGAGCACGACGACGATGGTATGCCCAAGACCGCACTGTTCTGGCGGTTGGCAGCGGCGATCACCGACGTTCTGATGGATCCTCCGGAACCCGCGGAGTACGAGGAAGACCTGGTGCCCGATTCGTGCATGATCGATCCGGAACAAGTGATCGAATACCCGCACTCAGGGGAGCTCGAGGGGGAGCTTCGGCAACGAGTGGACCAGTGGACCATGGCCCAGATTCCCGGAGTCGAGTTCGGCGGTCTCGAAGACGACGATCACCCTTACAACTTCTTGTGTATCGCACCCGGATGGAAGATCGGCGGCTTTATCAGATGGGGCATGCAAGATCCCTATCCGAATCCTTGCCCCACCTGCGGCACCCCGACCGAGCCGCTACTGACGATCGCCAGCCGCGAGTGGCGATCCGACATCCACCACTGGATTCCGTATGAGGACCAAGCCGCCAACATCTCATGGGGCGCTTACCAAGGCGGGCCGAGCACGCCGACCCAGATCTGTGTCTCCGACGTCAACGACCAGATCATCCGAATCTGCCCGGTGTCACATGAGCACCCACACATCCAGATGATGCAATAACCAATTACACGCCGAACGTTCACTTCCACGGCTGCGGTGTAACCGTGCTCGGCATTACCGAGCACTATGGTTCAGGATAGTCAGGTAGGTCTGAGCGACCGGAATGGCAGCTGACGTGTGACAGCCGGTGACCTTGTCGGCGCGTTCCGATCCCAGCCGGTGCGGGTGCTGGTCGTGCGCGAACCTCGCCGATCCGGTCTGGCGCTGCTGACCACCGACACCACCACCGCGGCAGCCGAACTCATCGAGCGGTACTCGATGAGGTGGTCCGTGGAGGTCGCATTCTTCGACGCGAAGCATGTCACCGGCGCCGACGAGGCCCGCAACCGCACCCGGCTCGCGGTGGAGCGCACCGTCCCTTTCGGGATGCTCACGCAGACCCTGGTGATCCTCTGGTATCACCTCGCCGGGCATTCACCGGGCGTCGTCGCCGAGCACCGCGGCCGGGCGCGCTGGTACACCACCAAACACCATCCCAGCTATCCCGACATGCTCGCCAAGCTGCGCCGCACGCTGATCGCTGCCCAATATTGTGCCGACCTACCTGGCGACCCCACCCCTGAACAAATTCACACCATTCGCCTGGCCTGGGCAAACACCGGGACCTGATCGCGAAACACGAGGTTGTCAGAGGCCGCGCAGACCTTTGCCGAAGACGACGGTGCCCATGATGAGCAGCACGATGGCCAACACCAGGTGGCTGTTGGCCTGGAGCCGATTGCGCAGGCGTTCGAGCGGGTTGCGTAGCCGGTCGGCGGCGAGGATGTAGCCGAGAATCACGGCTAGCACGCTGGAGGCGGCGAGCAGAGTGAAGACGGCGACGGCGACGATCTGGCCGCCGACGCTGGTGTTGCTGGAGCCGATGATCACGCCTGCCGACAGGCACAGCAGCAGATTCTTCGGGTTCACGGCCGACAACAAGATCCCCAGCCCGGTGGCCCTGGCGACGGTGAGTCGGTCGACCGCGCGCATCCACCCGGGTACCTCGGTGTCGGTGCGCGACCGCCACTGTGCCACGGCCAGCGCCAGGAGCAGTATCCCGAGCACGATCTTGACCCATGCGCCCGCCGTCGAGGGTTGCCGATCAGCCGAACCACCCAGCGACCCGGACAGCAGCGCCACAAGCGTTGTCGCCGCGAGGATGCCCACGACCCAGCCGAGCGCGAACCCGCGACCGGCTCCGCCCGCGTGGGCCGACAGAATCATCAAGATCGCCGCGATGATCGGAATCGGTGAGATCGCGACCCCTACCGCGAGCGGCAACAGATCACCCAGGACAGCGCCCATCTTCCGAACCCTAGAGCAGCCACCGCGCCGTTCAGGGGATGCGGACCTTTGTCGGCGGCCTTCGTAACCACCCTGTGCCCCTGGGCCAGGCTCCGCTGTGGCGATATCACCCCGGAGGGAGGAGGACAGATGACCCGCCTATTTCGACCGCCAGAAGGTCGGTGCCGGTGCTCCCGCCACGCAGTCGGCCCGGTAGTTCCAAGGTCGGGCCGCAGTAGGAAATAACGTAGAAGTTGTATAACGCTGGGGATATAATCGTGTGGAAACAATGGTATATCGACAACATTCCGCTAGCCGAAAAGCGTTATCAACGATGGCTCGACACGAAGGACAGTGAGGACGATGGCACGTAGTTGGAAGGACGTGAAAAATGACGTGCATGCGCAGGGACTCATCGATCCGGCGCATGTCGCCGAGGCAAAGCTAGAGATCGAAGGGGCGCAGCGAGCTTATCGGCTGGCGCAGGTCCGTAAGGCTCAGGCGCGCACACAGAGTGAGATCGCCGAGGCGATGGGTGTTACGCAGGCGCGGGTGTCCAATATCGAGCGGGGCGACATGTCACATACCGAGCTCGGCACACTGGCAGCCTATGTTCGTGCGCTCGGGGGAAAGCTGCGTGTGGTAGCTGAATTCGGTAACGGCGACACTTTGGCTTTGCAATAACTGCGGCCTTGTCCGGTGGTGACCTTACGGCCAGCTTCTGTCGAGTACCCGTTCTGGTCTGAACTCGTGCAGTGCGCTTCCGACACCGGCGATGCCGAGGCATCATTCGTTCGATACCAAGCGGCGTCGCCGAACCGGCACGGCCGCTATCCGGGCGTTTTCGCCCTGGTCAACGGTTTGGCGTGGTCAGGATTCCTCACCGTCGAGCAGGAGGCGTTCCGGCGACGTGAAAATAGTTGGTATCAGGAACATCTCATCGATCCCGGGCAACTCGATCTCTCGCCCTACGACCGAACCCACCACCCTCGGGCAGAAGCATGGTTCAAGTCCTCAGCCACTCGGTTCATCGCCCGTGTGGGCGGCTACCTCGCGATACTGGACGCCCACGGCGTCGCATGGACTCGTCTGGAATCGGATGACCCAGGCCATGTTCTCTACGACGATCCCTACCAGGTCATCGTCACCCCTCGCTGATTCCGCCTCGGACGTATGTGGTTCGCATGGCGGGAAGATCACGAGTGGCACATGGTCGCGGCAAAGCCCGAGAAGCCCCTCCACCGTGCGCCACTCGCGGGACCTCTTCCTGTTGGCGTTGAGCGTTCATGGTCCGTCGTAGAGGCGCTCGTTCGGTAACCGCCGTAGGCCGGTCGTGTCGCCGGGAAGCACTTCGACGGAGTCGACGAACTGTCGTCGGTGCTGCTCCTGGAGGAACCATAGTGCGGATGTGAGGCAGGCGGCGAAGTCCAGGCGGTGACCGTCGATCACCACCGCCAGGCGCACGTCCGGCTGCTCCGGGTGCGGCGACACTTGCTCTCGGGTGTGGTCGAGGGCCGGTTGGTGCTTGCGCCGCACGGAAGAGTCCGCGTGGGCGGCTTGCATGATCACTCGCCGACGATGATCTTCGAAAGTACCGAGGAGCGCGCCCCCTGGACCCTCCGATTTCCTCAGTTTGTACAGCGCCGCTATGTAGGTGGCGCAGGTCATGGGTGGGCAGTCTTGGTGATGGTGGTAGGCCGTGCGCGCGGCCTCGTAGCTTTGCATCGGCCAGTGCGGGTTGTTGTGGTCCAACCACGAAAGCGTCCGGGCGAGGACGTTGGTGTCGTAGCACGGTCCGCTCGGGTCGGCCTCGGCATCGCCGTTGGCTGCCATTCTGTTCGAACACCTCCCGCGAAACGGCGGCACGGAGCCGCGACGGAATTTCGGAGTTATGTGCGTATGGCCGCCACGCTTCAGATGGAGGGCCAGCCGTTACGCCGGAATCAGCTCCGCGCGCACCCACGGATCGCGGCGCGGCTCGGTGAGGTCACACATGTGCTGGATATCGGCGTCGGATGGGAGCGGTCGGCTCGCGGCCAGTTCCAGATAAAGCTTTTCGGCGCAGGTGACGCGGTACTCGAGGATCGCCGTGCTCACGAAGAAGCAGATCGCGAGCCACGAGACGACGCCGAGGCGATGAGCGCGGGCATCATCGCGTTACCGGCCATAGCGCGGAGCCGTAGCAGTCTGCGACCCCACGTCGGACCATGCCCGCACGGCATCGACGACAGCAAGGCCGGACGGTAGGAAGGCGTTCCGAGCCGGGACAATCCATTGCCGGATGGAGCCGTTCGGGCTAGGGGAGGGGAGTGCGATAACGGCTCCCTCTCGCGCGATGCTCACGTCCCTGCGGAACATCTCAGCGAACAGTTTCACGTCGTCGTCTTCGATGTCGGGACTGATGAGGAACGTCCAGCGACCCGAACGCGGGTGTCCGACAATAGGCCCGAGCGCGACGCCGCTGCTCTGCATATGTGCTTTCACCGCTCGCCCCAAGCTGCTGGGCATCGTCATCGCCCACACCGATCCGGCGCGCATCACGATCCGGCCGAGTTCCGGTGGGTCGATCACGGCGTTGAAACCGCAACTCCTTCGGTAGAACATGCAGCGGGAACGCGGTGTGTCCCCGAACTCTCCTTCGTCCATCGGTAGGCCTCAGCTCACATCGACTGGCGGGTTAGTGCGCCCGGCCCGGACACCCATGCTGGGCGGTGAACCGGTGTCGGGAACGTGAGCGGAAGATCGCCGCCGCCTGCTCACGCCGCCGGGCGCACTACAAGGAGACAACCAAAACCCGTGTCGTCGCGACTGTTTCATCGCAAACGTTTCCAAAAATCTGGCGCTGTTTTAGTTGTTGCTGCATCCTTGTTCGAGTTGCAACGCACTCCGGGAGGTAGAGATGGCAACAGATTCCACGATCGCCCGGCGGATGCTGGGCATGCAGCTGGAGACGCTGCGCGAGCGCGCCGACATCACCAGAGAGGCCGCAGCAACCGCGATCGCCTCGGCTCGGTCGACGATCTGGAAGATGGAGACCGGACAACCCGTCCGATTCAATCCGGTCCTGATCGAGCGACTGTGTCAGCTCTACAAGGCCACCGATAAGGAAACCCAGGTCGTCCTGGAACTGGTCAAGGAAACCAAAGGCGCGAAAGGTTGGTGGCAGGCATTCACCGATGACACGATCCCCAAAGACTTCAACCTGTTCGTCGGGCTCGAAGACGCCGCCAACCGGATCACGTCCTACCAGACGACGTTCTTGCCTGGCCTGCTTCAAACCGAGGACTACCGGCGAGCGCTGATCTGGGCGGAGTTCCCTAACAAGCCCGCCGAGGATATCGAACGGATGTTGCAGGTCGGCATGAAACGCCGATCGCGTCTCACCGCCGACAAGAACCCACTCGCTGCCGATATGTTCGTTGACGAGTCCGCTCTCCGACGCACGGCCGGAAGCGCCTCGGTCATGAATACCCAGCTTCAGCACCTCGCCGAGGTCGGCCAGCTGCCGAACATCTCGATACGTGTCGTGCCGGCATCGGCTGGCATCCACCGCGCGCTCCTGGTGGGCCCATTCGTTTTGCTGGAGTTCCCGCGTCACTCCACCGCAGACCTGACCGTGCCGCCGGTGGTCTATATCCAAGGCTTCCTCGGCGACCTGTACCTTGAGAAATCAGACGAGGTGCGGCAGTACCGTCAAGCCTCGGCCGAGCTGGACCGCCTGGCACTGGACGAGGCTACTAGCCGAAATCTCGTCCTTCAGGTTGCAAAGGAGTATGACCGGTGAACGTTGATCTGTCCGGCGCGGTGTGGTTCAAGAGCACCCGTAGCGGGTCAAAAGACTGTGTCGAGGTCGCGCATCTCGAAAGCGGCATGGTCGGCGTCCGTGACTCGAAGAATCCGACCGGCCCCGCACTGGTGTTCGCACCCGGCGAGTGGGACGCGTTCACCGCTGGCGTGAACGACGGCGAGTTCGAGCGCCCATAGCAGCAACAACTGCGGCCCGGCCCGGCCCGCTGTCCTGGAATGGACAGGAGCCGGGCCGCTTTCGTTGATATTCGCGGCGCTATGTGGCGGTGTTTCGCGCTGTTAGGTGCCCGCGGATCGGGCAGGGCATGCGGACGGTTCAGCCGTGTGGACCAGGCGGCCGAAGTTTGCGTGCTGGCGACTATGCGAGGCGGACATCCGCAGTGGCGAGGCCGAAGATCTTGCGCCCTGCGGATTTGGCGACGATGACGATGACGGCGGTCCTGGTGTCGGGGTCTAGCGACTTCACGCGCCCGGTGAACTCGACACTTCCGGCAGAGGCGGCTTCCACGATCGTGTAGTTCGAGAGCCGGACCGCGTACCTGGTCATCGCGCCTGGGTCACCGAGCCAGTCGGTAACGAAGCCTGCCCCCAGACCCATCGTGAGCATGCCGTGCGCAATCACGTCCGGAAGGCCCGCTAGCGCCGCGATGTCATCGTGCCAGTGGATCGGGTTGGCGTCTCCAGCGACGCCGGCGTAGTTCACCAGGTCGCCCCGCGTCAGCCGCGCGATCCGTGCGGGAAGCTCGTCACCGACCGAGATGTCCTCGAAACGGATGCCGGTGCGCGGGACTCGCGTCCGGGCGGTCGTGGACTGGTGTGCGCGGGGCTCCGAAGCCGGATGTGTCACCGTCTGCCTGTCCGCCACTGCGTGGCCTGCGGTGGCGGTTCGGGAGGGCACATCGATACCGTGCATGACCACGCGCTCGATCGCGCCGCTGATGCCCGCGTCGACGTCCTCGCCGGTGATGCCGACGACGGTCGTGTGCATGACCTGCACAACCCGGCCTGTCTGGTCGGTGAAGGTGTTCTTGACGGTGAGCAGATCCTTGCCCGCTATGCGGCGCACCGAAGCGAGCTCGACATCGCTGATCAGCCGGTCACCGGCCACCACCGGGTGGTGCATCTCGAAGACCTGATCGGTTTGCACGAACACGTCGTAGCCGGTGATGACACTCTCGAAAAGCTTGCGGTTGGCGAGCATCGCGGCGATCGAGATGAATGTGGTCGGCGCGACCAGGCCCGCGTACCCGAGCTCGTCGGCAGCGTCCTCGCTCCAGTGCGCGGGATGGAAGTCCTGCACGGCTCGCGCGTACTCGCGGATCTTCTCCCGACCCACCTCGTAATAGTCATCGACGCGATAGTGATGCCCCACCTGCCCGGCCACATCGAATGTCGCTTCCACCAAGCCGCTCCTCGCTTCAGATTCCTACCGCCGCCCGATCGGGTAATCGCAGAACCCGACTTCACGAATGGACACCACTCTTTCACGACGCACGGCTAGGTCCGACAGAACAAGTCGAGGATGCCGACCGTCAGTACTCCCAAGTGTTTCGTGCGTGACTCCACGTCGCTTCGTGATCGGCAGCGGGTAGTCGCACGTCCTCTACCTGCGTAAACGCCGAAAACCTGGGATCGGTAGGGCGCGAATCGTTCCTACCTTTTTCTCAACGGCCCGACAGGAGGCCGGAGGAACCGAACCAGGGGCGCCGCCCCTCGAACGACAAGGACACAGACCATGAACACCACTTCGCTCCGCATCGCCGCCGCCGCCATCGCCGCTGCCGCCGCAGTCGGCGTGCTCACCGGATGCGGTGACAGCAAGGGCAGCTCGCCCGCCGCGCCCTCCTCGGCGCAGCCTGCGGCCCCGGCGGGCAAGTCGGTCGCTTCGGTCGACGGCAAGGCCCTCGACGCGAAGTTCGACACCACCTGCGCCAAGCAGGGCGGCACCCTGGCGCTCGCGCTGACCGACACCGCGAACTCCGCCTACGGCAACCTCTCGGTGAGCGCGACCATCACCGACGCGAACACCGTGCAGGCGGTCGCGATCGCGGGCAGCAAGGGCGGCGACAACGGCCTGCCCTACGCGGTCGGCTTCGGCAACGGCATGCCGGGCGGCTCCGCCAAGGTCGTCAAGGACGGCAACACCTTCAAGGTCACCGGCGAGGGCGTGGGCGCCCCCGACTTGACCAACCCACTGGCCGGGCCGAAGACGTCGAAGTTCGACATCACCTTCGCCTGCTCGTCCATCGTCGGCGCCTGATCGCCGCATGCCCTCCGATCCGCCCCCGTCATCCTGGCGACCTACCGGGATGACGGGGCGCGGTGAAATCTCGACTCTCACAAAGGAAGCGCCATGAAGAAGATCCGTTCGACCACCCTCGCCCTTGGCGCCGCCGCGATCGGCTACTACGTCTACCACGCCGTCACCTACGTCCCCACCAGCGAATGGGAGCCCGCCGGAATGGGTTGGCTCGGCGTCGAAATGGCGCTGCCGATCATCGCGCTCACCCTGATCCCCATCGTGTTCGCGTTCACCGGCGAAGGCATCCTGAGCGCGCTGACCGGACGCAACAGCGCGGAGTTCCGCGACGGGCTCACCGGCCTCGGCGCCGTCCGATCGGTGCGGCAGACCGGCGTGACCGTCAACGACCAGCCGCAGGTCCACGTCGAGTTCAGCGTGGAAGGCTCGGACGGCAAGATCTTCCATTCCTCCGCGAAGATGATCGTGCCGCTCACCGAACTGGCCCTGCTGCGCGCCGGGGTGGTGCTGCCCGTGCGTTACCTGCCCGGCCGGACCGACAAGGTCGAGGTCGACCTGTCCGGCGACGCGGCCGCCGCGCAGCACGCGATGAACGAGTCCCTGATCCGCAAGGGCATAACCACGCGGCACAAGCTCGACATCGCCGAGCGCGGCATCGCCACCCAGGCGGTGGTGCAGTCGCTGTCGGTCACCGGCAATATCCGCGATGGTCACTCCGAGGTCGAACTCGGACTGGTCGTCACCCGGCCCGATGGCTCGAGCTTCGCGACCCGGGTGACGAAGTTCCTCGCACCGGCCAGCGTCGGCCACGTGCAGGTGGGCCGGGTACTGCGGGCGCACTACCTTCCCGAGAACGAAAGCGAGGTCGTCATCGCCCTTCCGGTGAACGCCTGATGGGTGAGCCGGGCGAAGCCGCCTTTCGACACCGATGCCGCGTCGATTCGAATCATCGAATCGGCGCGGCACTCGTTTGTTCCCAGCTCTGGCGGCCCGGCAATTTGAGGGTTACCTAATTGGGCGGTTGTTCACTTTGCCGTCCCTTCCGGATTGTCCGGATGGTTTACCGTGCGGCCATCGGCCAAACCCAGGAGTCACCGTGAGTCTTCAGCCACTCGCCCTTTTCGTGAAGCACGACGGACAGTCGTCGCGCGCTGCCGTGACATGTGAGTACAAGTGCGCGAACGCGTGCTTCCACGAGGCGCCGAACACCTCCTCGGGCGCCTACTTCGGTGACATCGTCAGCTCCATGAACCGGCGCGGACTGATCAAGGGCGGTGCGGCCGCCGTGCTCGCGGTGGGTGCGGGCAGCGTCCTCGCGGCCTGCGGCGACGACAGCGAGCCGACCACAGTGGGCTCCACCTCGCCCGCGGGCCCGCCCGGAACCGGCACCGACTTCGCCGCCGTCGCGCCGAACAAGGAAGACGCCGTGGTGATCCCGGACGGCTACGAGCAGTCCGTCGTGATCCGCTGGGGCGACCCGCTGTTCCCGGACGCGCCCGCCTTCGACTTCGACAAGCAGACCGCCGCCGCGCAGGCCAAGCAGTTCGGCTACAACAACGACTTCGCCGCCCTGCTGCCGATCGAGGGCCAAGCCAACAGCTACCTACTGGTGGTCAATCACGAGTACACCACCAGCCCGCACATGTTCCGCGGCTACAACAAGGACGCGCCGACCGACGAGCAGATCGCGGTCACCATGGCCGCGCACGGCTTGACCGTAGTCGAGGTGAAAGGCGAAGCCGGTTCCGGCAAGCTCGTTCCCGCTTTCGGCAAGTACAACCGCAGGATCACCGCGAGCACCGAGTTCAAGCTCACCGGTCCGGCCGCGGGCAGCGACTTCGTGAAGACTTCGGCCGATCCGACCGGCACCAAGGTGCTCGGCACCTTCGCCAACTGTTCGGGCGGCCTGACGCCGTGGGGCACCGTGCTGTCCGGCGAGGAGAACTTCCACGGCTACTTCGCCAACGCGGACAAGGTGACCGAGTCGGCCGCCGCTGCGCGGCTGAAGCGCTACGGTTTCGCCGCGGGCAAGACCACCAACCTGTGGGAGCGCACGGACAAGCGTTTCGATCTGGCGCAGGAACCCAACGAGGCCAACCGATTCGGGTACGTCATCGAGGTGGACCCGTGGGATCCGAACTCGACGCCGATCAAGCACACCGCGATGGGCCGGGTGAAGCACGAGGCCGCCACCATCTACGTCACCAAGAACGGCGACGTCGTCTCCTACACCGGTGACGACGAGAAGTTCGACTACATGTACAAGTTCGTGTCCTCGCGCAAGATCCAGCCGGGCACCGGCGCGGCGAGCATGCGGCAGAATCTGACCATCCTGGACGCGGGCACGCTGTATGTCGCCAAGCTCGCGGGCGATCACGCGGACAAGATCGACGGCACCGGCGCCAAGCCGTCCGACAAGGGCTTCACCGGCACCGGCCAGTGGATCCCGCTGCTGGAGACCGGCGCGGACGGCAAGGGCAAGTCGCTGGTCGAGGGCATGAGCGCGGAAGAGGTGGCGGTCTTCACCCGCCTGGCCGCCGACAAGGTGGGCGCGACCAAGATGGACCGCCCGGAGGACTTCGAGGCCAACCCCTACACCGGCAAGGTGTATGTGGCGCTGACCAACAACGACAACCGCGGCGCGGACGGCAAGCAGGGTCCGGACGAGGCGAACCCGCGCAAGCTGAACAAGAACGGCCAGATCCTGGAGATCGACGACAACCACACCGGCACGACGTTCACCTGGTCGCTGCTGCTGGTCTGCGGCGATCCCGCGGCGGCCGATACCTACTTCGCCGGGTACGACAAGTCCAAGGTCAGCCCGATCTCCTGCCCGGACAACCTGGCCTTCGACCCGTACGGCAACTTGTGGATCGCCACCGACGGCAACGCGTTGAAGTCGAACGACGGATTGTTCTCCGTGGTGCTCGACGGCCCGAATCGCGGCCGGACCAAGCAATTCCTCACCGTCCCGCGCGGTGCGGAGACCTGCGGTCCGGTGGTCAGCGAGGCGCGGGTCATGGTGTGTGTGCAGCATCCCGGCGAGGCCGACGACGCCACTCCGGAGAACCCGTTGTCGCACTGGCCCGACGGTGGTACGGCCCAGCCCCGCCCCTCGGTGGTGGCGGTCTGGAAAAAGGCCGGCGGCCGCATCGGGGTCTGATACCACAGCCGCGGCACCCCCGGCCCCCTGCAACCACGGCCACCCTCCGCGGCTTTCCCGCGAGTGGAGCCGCTACTCGACTGGGCGGGTAGCGGCTCCGCTCTTGACTCGGCGTTTCCTCCCGACGCCGCTTCATCCGCCCAGCCAACCGGCGAACCGGCGGGTGAGGAACGGCATCACAACCCAGACCATGGCGGCCACGGCGATGGGAACGATGACGGCCAGCCGGAGCGCGGGCGGCAGCTGCTCGAGCTGCGGGGCGGTGGCAGTCACCAGGAGGACGAGCAGGGGATACAGGCCGACGACGGTCAGCAGCCAGATCTTCCATTTGGTCGGGCCGGTACCGGTTTCGGCGGTCACGAGCCGGCCGCCAGGATGTCGGTGACGAGGCGGACCGCCTCCGGGAGTTCGATGTGGTCCTCGGGGTAGTCGCCCAGATGCCGTCCGCCGGGAAGGACGACAGCGGCGGCGCCGAGGTTGCGGACCAGCAGGCCGACGTGTTCGACGGGGTCGGGGATATTGACCGGGTCGTCGATTGCGGAGAGGACGCGGAACTCGCCGGCGGCATTGCGAATTCGTTCCCAATCGAAGGGTTGCTCGAAGAATTCCGCCAATTCGGCGTATCCGACTTCGTGGGCGGCGGTGGATACCAGGACCGCCCCCGCGAAGCGGCCATGTGCGTCGGGATCGTGCTGTTCGAGCATGCGGAGTACGTTGACGCCGCCGATGCTGTGGCCGATCACGACCGTGTCGCGGGCTGGGCCGGCCTCGGAAGCTGCCGCCGCCAGAGTCTTTCGCCACGGGTCGAGGCGGGGTGCGCTGGGGTCGGGGAGGTTCGGGACGACCACTGTGTGGCCGAGCGCTGTCAGCTCCGCGGACAAGTAGGGGAACCACACGCTGTCGCCGGCCGCGTTGTAGCCGTGCGAGACGATGATCGTGCTCATCGGATTGTCACCTCTGACTCGATTCAATCGAAACGCTCCGTAGCGTTTCGATAAAAAGGTAGCAGACCGATACACTCGGCGCCATGACAATCGGTCGGACCGGCGGACGGCAGCGCAGCAGTTCCGCGCGACAGGCCGTCCTGTGCGCGACAGCCGAACTCCTGGACGAACAGGGCTACGGCAAGATCACCATCGAAGGTGTCGCCGCGCGCTCCGGCGTGGCCAAGAGCACGATCTATCGCTGGTGGAAATCCAAGCCTGCGCTGGTGATGGAGGCCCAGGCCGAGGCGGTCGCGCAGCGCATGCCGGAACCCGATACCGGATCCGTCGAGGCCGACCTGATCGCCTTCGCCGCCGCACTGTATCGCGTCGTCGAGTTCCCGCTCCGCGTCGAGGCGCTGCGCGGCATGATGGCCGAAGCCCAGCTCGACTCGGATTTCGCCGGTCATTTCCGCGAATGGGTGCAATCACGCCGAAAAGTGATGTCCGACATCCTCTCTCGCGGCGTGGCCCGTGGCGAACTCGCCGCCGACCTCGACCTCGACCACGCCACCGACCTGATCTTCGGCCCCTTCTGGTACCGCCTGCTCGTCGCCCATGCCCCGCTCGACCCCGCCGACGCCCCCGCGCACATCACCCGCCTCCTCGCCGGCCTTCGCCGCCCCTCTATCGGCTGAAACCCGGAGGGAAGGTGTGGCGGTCGGTCGATGAAGGCCTACCCGCTGCCGGTGCCGCTCATGTTGGCGTAACCGGCGAAACTGCCCTGGGCGCCGCTGTAGACGTTGAGGTCGACGCGGCCCGCGATGCCCGGAATGGTGCCGCTGTCGGTGGTCTGCCAGAACGTCCAGGTGGACCAGCCGCCGGGGACCTCGGGTTGGGGGTTGCCCCGGTAGTCGGCGATCCACAGCGGGTACTCGGCGAACTCGTCGGTGTCGGCCATCGCGGTACGCCAGAAGTTGGGGTAGGTGTAGACGATCGGGGCGCGGCCGGTGAGCATTTCCACGGTGTTCAGATAGCGGCGGGTCCAGTCGATCAACGCCGCGGGGCCGAGACCGCCGGTGTTCTCCAGATCCAGCACCGGCGGCAGATCGAGCGGCCCGTTCTGTCCCAGCGCCACCGCCGCGTAGAGCGCGGCCTGCGGTTCGGGGGGCAGGTTGGGCCGGGCGTAGTGGTAGGTGCCCCGAGCCATTCCGGCCGCGCGCATCAGCAGGCTGTCGGGCACGAAGTACGGGTTGACGTAGCTGAGCCCCTCGGTGGCCTTGACCATGGCGAAGTCATGGCCGGAGCGTTTGACCGCGAACCAGTCGATCACGGTCGCGTCGGTGTGCTGCCACGAGGAGACGTCCGGACCGGTCGGCGCGGCGGTCGCGGGTAGCGTGGCGACGAGAATGCCGGACAGCGTGATCAGTGACAGCGCCGCGCCGCGGCGAGTGGTCGACCTCCAGATGTCCATGCCGCAGGACGATAGCCATTCGCTCTGGCCGTTACCAGTGTGACCACTGGGGTGTCAGAACTGTTCTGAACTTTCACCCCATCCAATCCAGTACAGACGCCGCCGTCCACGACTGCTGCATGCTGCCGAGCGGTTCGCCGGTGAACGGCTCGTAGTACTCGGCGAAGCTGCCGTCGCTGGCCTGGCGCAAGCCCTCGGCGCGCAGCATGAACGACCGCTCGGCCCAGCCGCGCCGAGCGAAGACCCAGGAGAACAGCCAGCTCATCACCGGCCACACCGGCCCGCGCCAATACTCGCGGGAACGGAAGTCCTTGGACACCGGCGAGGTCGATGGCGGCAGCGCGTAACGCAGATCCGGATGGCCGCAGAAGCGCGGGCCCTCGAACAGGCGCAGCAGAGCACGCTCGGTGTCGCGGGGGAGGCCGCCGCACAGCAGCGGCGCGAACATCGAGAGCGTCTCGGTGTTGATCCACCGCTGCAACCGCACGTCGAAATCGCGGGCCGCGCCGGTGCGGGCGTCGGCCGTCGCGACGACGCCCGCGCGGAACCGGTCGGCCCACGCGTAGAGATCGCGCACGTCGGCGTGGGGTTGCTTGTACTCCTCGCCGATATTGGCCAGCACCTCGCAGGCCAGCGCGAAGATTCCGGTGACGAACACGTCCTCGACGGCGAAGCTCATGGTCGAGGCGAGCTGATAGTCGTCATAACCCGCTCGGCGCATCTGCTCGACCAGCCACAGATAGCGGTCGTACTCGCGGTCGGTGGGGCGCTGGGTCGGATCGGAGACCACCAGCACGTCCTCACGGCGATAGGGCGGCAGATCGCCGGGAACCACGTGCTCGTAGGCGCGATCCCAGCGCGGCGAGTTGTCCATCCCGGACTCCCAGCCGTGATACAGCGTGATGCGGCCGGTCTCCTTGGGGTCGCGGGCATGCGCCAGCCAGCGGTGCCAGCGCACCAGATCCGGCCAGCGCCGGTTGAGGAACTCCTCGGCCACGGACCTGGTGCTGCGGCCGTGCCTGCGGGAATGATCCAGGATCCGCTGCACCGCGATGGCGTGCACGGGCGGCTGGGTGATCCCCGAGGTGTCCGGGCCGTCGGGCGCGTTGGCCGCCAGCTTGCGGCACTCCCAGCGGGCCGGGCCGGGGAAGTAACCGTCCACGCCGTTTGCGAAGACGATGTGCGGGATCATGCCGTTCTTCCACTGCGCGGACAGCAGGGTGTCCAGCTCGACCACGGCCCGCTCCACGCTCAGCGGCGCGAGCCCGACCGCGACAAATGCCGCGTCCCAGCTCCACATGTGCGGGTACAACCGGGGCGCCGCGCTGGTCATCGTGCCCAGGTCGTTGCCGCGCAGCAGGTAGGCAGCGCGGGCCGCGAGCTGAGTGGGGGTGAAGCCCGGATGTGCCATCCCCCTATTCTGCGATGTCACCCGCAGATATGCCCGCTCAGCGGTGTTCGTTTCGTCTCCATCAGATCGGCCTGTGGCCGCTTCGTGTTCGGCGGTTCTCACTTTCGCATGCCCCGTCCGTGATTCGCTGCTCGAGATTCTCGCCCCGAACCAGCCTGCATCGCTAGTCGTTCGTCCAGTGCTACGGGTTTTTACGCCTTCTTCACCCAGCCGGTTACGGTGGGGCCCATGACTTCCGCCGCGACCACGAAACCGACCGCGTTGATCACCGGCGCCAGTCGCGGCCTCGGCGCCGCGATCGCCAGGGAGCTCGCGCCGACCCACGACCTGCTGCTCGGCGCCCGGTCGGCGGAATCGCTGCGCGGCATCCTGACGGAGTTGCCCGACGCGCGGGGCTGGCCGGTCGAGTTGACCGACTACGCCGCCGTCGCCGCGGCGGTCGAGCCGATCCGGAGCCTGAACGTGCTGGTGCACAACGCGGGCATCGCCGATCTCGGCACGATCGCGGAATCCACCGTCGAACAGTGGCGAAACACGTTGGAAGCCAACGTTATCGCGGTCGCCGAACTCACCCGGCTGCTGCTACCCGCGCTGCGGGCGGGCCAGGGTCACGTGGTGCTGATCAACTCGGGCGCGGGGCTGCGCGCCAATGCGGGCTGGGCCTCCTACGCGGCGAGCAAGTTCGGCCTGCGCGCCTTCGGCGACGCGCTGCGCCAGGAGGAGCCGGAGCTGCGGGTGACCTCGATCCATCCGGGCCGAATCGACACCGATATGCAGCGGGCGATCATCGCGGGCGAGGGGCGCGAGTACCGGGCCGAGGACTTCCTCGCCCCCGAGACCGTGGCGTACACGGTGCGTTCCGCCATCGACACCCCGCGCGACGCGCACCCCACCGAGGTCGTGCTCCGGCCGTACTGATCCCGGAGTCACCCGGCGGCGCTCTTTCGGCCGAAGCGCTCGCTCGGCTGTCGGCGCGCACATCGCCGATGGCGTGTTCCGTCGGTACTGATCCCGTACGGGTCCGACGGCGCTGTCTCGGCCCACGCGTTCCCCTCGCGACTGTCGCACGCACGTCGCCGATCGGCTTGTCGCCCGTGCGATCGACCTGCTGATCGACGGGGAGACGGGTGGCCACCGACCTGATGACGCGCTGTAGCTCACCGCCGTGCTCTCGTCCCTGTGATTTGCTCAACAGACCACGCGGGTTCAGGTTCCCGTCAAGTTCGCTCGTTAGCGTCCGGCCCCATCCCCGAGGGTTCGTCGCGGGGAGGTTCGAGCGAGCAAGAGGGATCAGGTTGTGGACAGACGTCGCATGCTGGCGTTGCTGACAGCGGGCGCGGCGGTCGCGCTGACCGGATGCGCGGTGGCCGAGGGCGACCCGATCGACAGCGGTTCCGCGGGCGGCGTGCCCCGGCCGCCCGCACCGCCGTTGTTGCCGCCTCCGCCCGGCGGACCGAAGACGCCGATCCCGGCGGGCACGATCACCGCGCTGCCGGGGCCGGGCAGCAGCATGGCGCTCACCGTGGACGACGGAGCCAGTCCCGAGGTCGTCGGCGCCTACATCCGATTCGCCAAGGACACCGGCGCGCGGTTCACCTTCTTCGTGACCGCCTACTACGACTCGTGGGCGATCCACCGGGACGCCTTGCGGCCCTTGGTCGAATCCGGGCAGATCCAGCTCGGCAACCACACCTGGGATCACCCGGATCTGACCAAGCTGTCCGCGTCGGCCGTTGCCGGGCAGCTGGAGCGGGCGAAGACCTACCTGCGCCAGAACTTCGGGGTGGACGGCACCCCGTACTTCCGCCCGCCGTTCGGCAGGCACAACGCCACGGTCGACCGGGTGGCCGCCGACCTCGGCTACACCGTGCCCACCATGTGGTACGGCTCACTGTCCGATTCCGGTGTGATCACCGAGGAGTATCTGATCGAATGCGCGCGGCGGTATTTCCAGCCGCAGACGATCGTCATCGGGCACGCCAACGCACCCGCCGTCACCCACTGCTACGGACAGCTGGTCGACATCATCAAGGAGCGCAACCTGTCCATGGTCACGCTCGACGACGTGCTGCTCCCGCCGCGCTGACCCGCCGTCAGGCGACGATGTTCACCAGGCGCCCCGGCACCACGATCAGCTTGCGCGGCGCCTTCCCGTTGAGCAGCGCGTCGATCTTCTCGTCGGCCAGCGCCGCCGCCTCGATCGCCGCGTTGTCCGCGTCGGCCGCCACCTGAATCCGGCTGCGCACCTTGCCGTTCACCTGGATCGGGTACTCCACCGACTCCTCGACCAGCAGCGCCGGATCGGCGACCGGGAACGGGCCGTGCGCCAGCGAGGCGGTGTGACCCAGGCGGTCCCACAGCTCCTCGGCGATGTGCGGGGCCAGCGGCGCCAGCATCAGCACCAGCGGCTCCACCACCGAGCGCGGCGCGCCGTCCGGGTAGCTCTTGGTCAGGTGGTTGGTCAGCTCGATCAGCTTGGCGCCCGCCGTGTTGTCGCGCAGCGCGGCGAAATCCTCGTCCACGCCCGCGATCGTCTTGTGCAGCAGGCGCAACGTCTCCTCGCTCGCGGCGGCGTCGGTGACCCGCACCGCGCCGGTCTCCTCGTTCACCACCAGACGCCAGGCGCGCTGCAGGAACCGGTGCGCGCCGACGACGTCCTTGGTCGCCCACGGGCGCGAGGTGTCCAGCGGACCCATCGCCATCTCGTAGAAGCGGAAGGTGTCCGCGCCGTACAGATCGCACATCTCGTCCGGGGAGATGGCGTTCTTCAGTGACTTGCCGATCTTGCCGTACTCCTGGCGCACCTCGATCTCGGCGCCGGTGGGGTCGGTCCAGAAGAACTTGCCGTCGCGCTCGACCACCTCGGCGGCGGGCACGTACGCGCCGCGCTCGTCGGTGTAGGCGTGCGCCTGGATGTAGCCCTGGTTGAACAGCCGCCGGTACGGCTCGCTCGCGGACACGTCACCCAGATCGAACAGCACCTTCTGCCAGAAGCGGGCGTACAGCAGGTGCAGAACCGCGTGCTCGACGCCGCCGACGTACAGGTCGACGCCGCCCGGGTCGTTCGGCCCGCCGACGTCGGCGCGCGGGCCCAGCCAGTACGCCTCGTTCTCCTTGGCGCAGAACGTCTCGGTGTTCGTCGGGTCGGCGTAGCGGATCTCGTACCAGGAACTGCCCGCCCACTGCGGCATGACATTGGTGTCGCGGCGGTAGCGCTTCAGCCCGTCGCCGAGATCCAGTTCGACTTCCACCCAGTCGGTGGCCTTGGCCAGCGGCGGGGAGGGTTCGGAGTTCGCGTCGTCCGGATCGAAGGTCACCGGGGCGAAATCGTCCAGCTCCGGCAGCACCACCGGCAGCATGGATTCCGGCAGCGCGTGGGGTGCGCCCTGCTCGTCGTACACGATCGGGAACGGCTCGCCCCAATAGCGCTGGCGCGCGAACAACCAGTCGCGCAGCTTGTATTGGATGGTGCCCTTGCCGTGTCCGTCGGCCTCGAGCCGGGCGATCATCGCCGCTTTGGCCTCCTCGACGGACAGGCCGTCGAGGTAATCAGAGTTCACCAGCGCGCCTTCGCCCGCGTGGGCGCCCTGCTCCAGGTCGCCGCCGCTGATCACCTCGATGATCGGCAGCCCGAGGACGGACGCGAATTCCCAGTCGCGGTGGTCGTGCCCGGGAACGGCCATGATGGCGCCGGTGCCGTAGCCGCTGAGCACGTAGTCGGCGATGAAGATCGGCACGGCCGCGCCGTTGGCCGGGTTGATCGCGTGATTGCCAAGGAAGACGCCGGTCTTCTCCTTGTTCTCCTGACGCTCCAAATCCGACTTGGCCGCGATCGACTTGCGGTAGGCCGCCACGGCTTCGGCCGGTGTGGCGGCGCCCTCGTTGGTCCACCTGGGGTCGGTGCCCGCAGGCCACGCGGCGGCGGTCAGCTTGTCGACCAGCTCGTGTTCCGGCGCGAGCACCACATAGGTGGCGCCGAACAAGGTGTCGGGGCGGGTGGTGAAGACCTCGATCTGCTCGCCGTCGGCGTCGAACTTCACCTGCGCGCCCCGGGATCGTCCGATCCAGTTGCGCTGCATGGCCTTGACGTTCTCCGGCCAGTCCAGCCGGTCCAGGTCGTCGACCAGGCGATCGGAATAGGCGGTGATGCGCATCATCCACTGCCGCAAGTGCTTACGGAACACCGGGAAGTTGCCGCGCTCGCTGCGACCGTCGGCGGTGACCTCCTCGTTCGCCAGCACGGTACCCAGGCCAGGGCACCAGTTGACCATCGAATCGGTCTGGTACACCAGGCGATACGAATCCAGCAGCGCGCCGCGCTCGGCGGGCGGCATCGTGTCCCAGGACTTGCCCTCCGGCACGGCCCGTGCGCCGGACGCGAACTCGGCCGCCAGCTCGGCGATCGGGCGGGCCCGGTTCAGCTCCGTGTCGTACCAAGCGTTGTAGATCCGCAGGAAGATCCACTGTGTCCAGCGGTAGTACTCCGGATCGGTGGTCGCGAACGAGCGACGCCGGTCGTGGCCGAGCCCGAGGCGGTCCAGCTGACGCTGCATGGTGGCGATGTTCGACTCGGTGGTGTCGCGCGGGTGCGCGCCGGTCTGTACCGCGTACTGCTCGGCGGGCAGGCCGAACGCGTCGTAGCCGAGGGCGTGCAGCACGTTGCGCCCGTGCATGCGGTGGTAGCGGGCGAAGACGTCCGTGGCGATGTAGCCGAGCGGATGCCCGACGTGCAGGCCCGCGCCCGACGGGTACGGGAACATGTCCTGGATGAACAGCTTGTCGGCCGGTGTCGGACCGGCCAGCGGTCCCACCGGGTTCGGCGCGTGGAAGGTTCCGCGTTCGTCCCACGTCCGCTGCCACCGGCTCTCGATGCGGCCGGCAAGCTCCGCGTTGTACCGGTGCTCAGGTACATCGCTTTCGGTTGCGCGTGTGTCTTGCACGGTCCTGCCTTCTTGTGGTCGCCGATCCCCGACAAACTTCGTCTATCAGGGTAGAACGTCGCATCGGCAGGACCGAAAATCGGGCTGGCCTGCGGTTGCGGCCGGGTTCGCCGCACGAGGCGCCCGTCGGCGGGCGCGGGGCAACGATGCGCTAGCCTGCATGGGTGTTCGTCGTCGCTCTCGTCCTGTTCGTGCTGGCTGTCGTGGCCGTCACAACCGGAGCACTCGGGCTGACCGGCCGGTTGCCCCGGAATCGTTTCTTCGGTGTCCACACCGAGGCCGCGCTGTCCACGGACGAGACGTTCCGCGTCGCCAACCGGGTCGCCGCTCCCACCTCGATCGCGGCCGGGGCGCTGCTGTTCGCCGGTGGTCTCGTCGGGCTGGCCGCGGGCGGCTTCGTCGCGCTGGCCGTCGCGGCCTGCGCTGCCGTCGTCGCCCTGTTCACCCTCGGCGCCGGTGCGAACGCCGCCGCGCAGGCGGCCGAAGCCATCGCCCCGCCGCCGCAGACCGGTGGTTGCGGCAACTCCTGTGGCGCCTGCTCGCTCCGCGACGCCTGCCAGCCCGCGAGCTGAGGCCCATCACCCCGCGTCCGCGCACTGCGCGATGTCTGTCGGCCATGAGTCGAGGCCGATGGCCCGCGTCCGCCCACTCCGCGACGCCTGCCGATCCGCGAGCTGAGGCCCATCACCCCGCGTCGGCGCACTCCGGCGGCGGGACGCTGCGCGACAACGGACTGTCAACCGGCGTGAAGTAGAGCACACACAGCAATACCGGCACCGTTCCGAGATTGCGCGCCACGTGCGGGTAGCGCGGCCCGCTCGGTTCCCGGAAGATCCGCGGGCGCCGGTAGGTGACCGGCGCGCAGTCCGCACCGGGATGATCCAGCGTCCCCCGCGCGACCAGCACGAACAATGTCCCGTCGTGGTAGTGCCACCCGCTGCTGCCACCCGGCTCGATGAGCGTCTGGCGCAGCACGACCGCCCACCGTCCCAGAGCGAACCGGAACAGGACCCTACTGGCCGTCCCATGAGCGGGCGCCGCGTTCACCTCGAAATCGGACCACACGCTTCGATCGAACCACTCTCCGCGCCGGGGTCCACTCGATCCGGCCGAGACACGTGCGCCGCGCTCGGCGATCCGATGCGGGGCGACATCAGCAACGACCGGTCTCCGGACTGCGAACCGCAAGCGGGACGCGAACGCACACGCTTCCCGCATGGCGGGCGTGCGCAGCACGCCCGCTCTGGGTAGCAACTCCGATCAGGTCGTCACGCGCGGTGGATCGGCGGTGAGGGCCTGGAGTACCGCGTCGTCGGACGCCGGGTCGCCGACGGCGATGCGTGCGCTGCCGTCGGCGTAGGACTTCGCGGCTATGCCCGCGCGCCGCAGCGCCGTGTTCGCACCAGGACCGGGTACGTACAGGAAGTTCGCGTGGCTTTCCGGTATCGCGAATCCATGAGCCAGTAGTGCGCTGCGGAGTGCGTCGCGCCTTTCGGCGATGCGCAGGGTGCGCGCGGCGAGTTCGGGTGCGGCGGCGTACGAGGCGGCGACCGCGGCAACCGCCGCCGCGCCCATCCCGAAGGGCAATTGCAGTGTGCCGATTCGCGCGATCAACTCGGCCCGGCCGAAGGCGTAGCCGATACGCAGCCCGGCCAAGCCGTACGCTTTCGAAAAGGTACGTAGCACAACAAGGTTGGGGTGCTTCGCGATCAGCGCCCGTGGGTCGACGTATGCGGTGGCGCCGAGGAATTCGACGTACGCCTCGTCCAGAACGACCGGGACCCGGCTGGGAACGTCGGACAGGAATGCCTTCAGCTCGTCGGCCGGGATGACCGTTCCGGTGGGATTGTGCGGACGGCACACCACGATCAGCGCGGTGCGACGGTCGACTGCCCGCCGCATCGCCCGCAGATCCTGGTTCCCCGCCGAATCCAGCGGCACCGGCACTGCGGTGACGCCGGCCATCTCGGCCATGATCGGATACCCGTCGAACGTCGGTGCGCTGTAGACGATCTCGTCTCCCGGCGTGGTCAGGGTCTGCAAGATCTGCAGTGCCACGCCGGTCGCCCCCGACCCGACCACCACTTGGTCCGCCCCTACACCGAGGTGCTGGGCGATCAGCGTCGGCAGGCGGCGCGGCAGGAACTCCGGGTATCGATTGGCCTGAGCCAGCGTCATGTGCACGGCTCGCAACACCGAAGGCAGCGGCGGGAACGGATTCTCGCTCAGAGCGAGGTCGAAGCGGGGTGGCACCCGGTGCGTCCGGTACCGGTGCGACGGCCGGGTGCCGTCGACGACGCGCACGCTCATCGCGCGGCTCCCCAGCGGACGGCGGCCGCGCCCGCGAAGTCGCCCGCGTGCGCGAACGCCGACATCAGGACCAGCGATCCGTTGCGCAGCCGTCCCGCCCGGTTCTCCACGTCCAGGGTCACCGGGATGCCAGCGGCGAACAGGTTTCCGCAGGAATCGAAGGTGTCGGGGTGACGGTGCGGCGGGAGCTCCAGCGCGTCGTGCCAGTTGCGCAGGAACAGCCGGTTCGGCTGGTTGGTGACGAACGTGTCGACGTCGCGTCCCCGCACGCCGATCCGGTCGCACACCGCCAGGGCGACTTCCGGAACGAGCCGATTGCCCCTGGCGAACACCTTGGTGATCTTGGACTCGGTGAAGCTGACGCAGCCCTGGCCCTCGCCCGGCTCCCAGTACTTGCGCTCGCCGTTGGTGGAGAAGTCCATGTCGCCGGCGAATTCGGGATAGGTCCGGCATTCGATGTCGAGAATCGGCGCGCTGTCGTCCTTGCGGAGCAGTCCGACACCGCAGCCGTCACCGGGCACCGGAGCCTGCGCCAGCTTGCGGATATCGGTCTGGGTGAACACCGGTCCCGCGCAGTTCTGGGTCGCCGCGATCAGCGCGGTGCGGGCGGGCGTGGTCTGCAGGATCATCCGGGCCATCGCCATCATGTGCACGAACGCCGCACACCCGCCGTTGTGCACGTCGTAGACGTACGAGGGACGGATGCCGAGCCGTCGCGCCACCTCGGGCCCGCAGCCGAGCACCGGATTGTCCGGCAGTTGGGTGTGCGTGATCAAGACGTCGACCTCGGCGATCGCGTCGGCGCCGTTGCGTTCGATCAGCGGTGCGACGGCGCGCTCGACCATGTCCACCGCGGTCTCGTCGCGCGCGACGTGGTGGCGGCCCTTGGGCGAGCGGAACATGACGTTCTTCGCCATCCGGTCCGAGCGCGAGAACTGGGTGAAGTACTCGGTGCCGACCGGCTCGCCCGGTAGGTACGAGGCCACGTCGACGAGACTGACCTCAGGGAGATGTTGTTGCGTGGTGGTCACTCGAGCCTCACTTCATCCAGTCGGGCTTGATCGGCAGGCCGTGCGCGGCCCGGTACTCGCAGATGGCTTTGAGGTTGTCCATCTCCAGCTGATGCCCCGCCGAGAACATCTCCCAGAAGTCGCCGACCCACACCGGCCGGTTCGGGGGAGCGGACTCCGGGTACGGGTTGTCGTCGTAGAAGGGGTGCTTGCAGTTGACCCACAACACCACCGAACCCGGCTTGTGGAACACCAATTGCGCGTCGACCACGCGCAGCAGGTAGATCATCCACAGGTGTTGTCCCTGGTCCCAGGCGCAGTGGTAGTCGACGGTCATGGCGTCGGGGTTGGCGACGGTGCGGGTGAAGATCTCGGTCTCCGAGCCCAGCCGGTCATAGGCCAGCCAGAGTCCGGGTTCGTCGGTCTCCACGAACCCGCGCAGGCTGTAGGTCCACTCCTCCAGCGACCTGGTGTCGGCGAGGTATTCGTAGACCTCGCGCGGCGGCGCGTCGATGTACGCCTGCACCGGACAGTATTCGCCGAAGATCTGCTCGTGCGGATACACCGACCGCAGCATGTCCATGATGATCGGCGTGGTCGCGTCTTTGTCGGAGTTCTCGATGCGGAGCACGCCGGGCACGGCCTGTTCCGGGATATCGCTGAGGGCGGGGAGGGAACTGGTGGTCACGGTGATACTCCTTCGGGTAGGCGTCGGCGGGCGCCGCCGCGTGGGGTTCATCGAAGATCGCGGGATTGCTCCACGGCGTTAATGAAGGGCAGGAACGGAGGAATCTCGTCGGGATCGCATTCGATCGAAAGGAACGACGGTCCTTCGGTTTCCAGGCAGCGACGCAGTGTGGCGGCGAGCTCGCCGACGGTGCGCACCGAGAACGCGGGCAGACCGGGGAACATCGCGGCGATGCCCGCGCCGAGGTCGGCCGGGCGGAATCGGTTGAAGCTGTACCGGTCCTGGTAATACAGCTGCTCCCTGGTCACGCACATGGCGTGCGCGTTGTTGTTCAACACGACGAAGGTGACCGGAAGGGCGTGCTCGATCGCGGTGTGCAACTCCATGCCGTGCATGTAGAACGAGCCGTCACCCGCGATGACCACCGTCCGCCGGACACCGTCGGTCCGCGCATGCCGCGCGAACGCGGACCCGATGCCCGCGCCGAAGGCGTAACCCATTCCGCCCATCCCGAGGGCGACCACGAACCGCCCGTCCCGCGGCACCCTGAGGTGGTGCACGACCGACGCGCCGGTGTTGCCCGCGTCGGCGAACACGTCGGTGCCCTCCGGCAATGCGGCATCGATCGCCTCGACCACATCCCGGTACCGCAGACCGGGGCCCGAGGAGTCGGGCACCCGCAGCGAAGTCAGCGGTTGCGTCGCGTGCACGCGTTCGGATCCGGTACTGCCGTCGTCCAATTCGTCGGCGAGCTCGGCGAGTGTTCGCGACAGATCGGTACTGGTCGCATGGATGGCGGGCAGATACGGTGGCGCCACGCCGATGCTCGCGACCGTTCGCTCGGCGAGCGCGGCCTCCGAGCCGGCGCGGGTGGTGACCGGCAATCGGGTGCCGACCAGCAAGCACAGGGCCGAGGACCGGATGGCCGCCGCCAGTTCCGGGTGACCCATGGTGCCCGCGACGCCGCAGAAGGCGGGATCGGCGTTGTCGTAGACGTCCTTCGCGTCCGGCGCGACGCCCACCGCGGCATCCAAGGCGGTGGCGAGGCGGGCAAGCTCGTCGCGCGCGTCGTCGCGCGCGACCTGATCGCCCGCGATGATCACGATCTTCCCGGTGTGCCGGGCCGTGGCGAGCGCGGCGCGAACACGAGCGAGTCCGGCCCGGTCGGACCGATGTGTCCTGGCGGCGGGACAGAGCGGCGCGATAGGGCCCGCGTCGGCCTGCTGCACGTCTTTGGGCAGCAGCAGCACCGCCGGGCCGCCCCGGCGGGCGGCCTGCACCGCTCTATCCAGCCGATCCGCCAGGTCGGCAGCGGTTTCCACCCGTGCGCAATACGTGCTGACCGCGCCGAACAGACGGACCGCATCGATGGCGCCCGCGCGTCCGCTGGTGTCCTGGAAGGCGCCGTTGCCCTCCAGCGCGGTCGGGGGCTGCCCGACCAGGGCGAGTACCGGTACCCGCGACGCGAACGATTCGGCGAGCCCGGCGACGAGATTCATCGCGCCGCCGCCGGAGGTCGCCGCGACCACGCCCAATCCGCCTGTGCCACGGGCATATCCGTCGGCCATGGTCGCCGCGGAGAACTCGTGTTTCGCGACCACGCCGGTGACGTGGTCCGGCGCATCGAAGATCGCGTCGTACAGGTCCTCGATATTGGCGCCGTCCACTCCGAAGATGTGGCGCACGCCCAACGCCGAAACCGCTTGCACCAGATGGTCCACGACTCGAGTCCGCATCCGCACTCCCTTCCGCTGACGAAATTTCGACTGCGTACACGAGTGATACGGACCTGGTCGCCGAACGGTTCAACGGCGGAGCAGAAGATGTGCCGACCAACCTTGCGTGTACGTATACATCTACGTATAGTTGGGACATGCCCAACAAGACGATCTACGTGGCCGATGACGACCTCCCGCTCTTCCAGCGCGCGCAGGAGTTGGTCGGCGGCAACCTCTCGGGGGCGGTGGTCACGGCGCTGCGCCGGTTCATCGAACTCGAGGAGGGGCGGCTGGAGGGCTATGACGAGATCGTGCTCAAGGTCGGTCGCGATGGTGTGCGACAGGTCCGCTTCTCCGGGACCCTGCTAGGGGAGTGGCACGAGGTGAACGATACGCGCATCGAGCACGTCCAGGTGTATCGCAGCCGCAAGGGCAAATTCGTGATGCACGCCCAGTATTCGAACTGGGACGAGTATCCCGCCGAGGCGGGCACGAATTGGCTCAAGGACTGGCGAGACCCGAAAAGCTGGCGGCGTTTGCTCGGCGTCGGGCAGCAGGACTGGGGTGACTTCATCTTCGTCGTGGTGGATTCCCTCGACGAGTTGAAGGACCGACTGCCCGACAAGCTCTACCGGCGGGTGGTCGACGTGGCCGAAGGGCCGAAGATCGAGGACCTGGATATCTAACCGCCGCAACCGAATCGACTGACGCCGCGCCCCAAAAGGGGAGCGGCGTGGATAACACATGCCCATATGCGCATAGTGAAATGTATGTCAGAAAGGAAAGACCATGGTCAACGGCCATCGCGTGCCCGCCGTCTCGGTGCGCGGCCTGCGGAAATCGTTCGGCGAGCAAGTCGTGCTCGACGGGATAGACCTCACCGTCCCGGAGGGAACGGTCTTCTCGCTGCTCGGGCCGAACGGCGCGGGCAAGACCACCACCGTGCGGATCCTGACCACACTGATCCCTCCCGACGCGGGCGAAATCCGGGTGGGCGGCCATGATCTCACCGCCGAGCGCAAGCAGGTGCGCGCGCAGATCGGCGTGACCGGGCAGTTCTCGGCGGTCGACGAACTGCTCACCGGCCGGGAGAACCTGCTGCTGATGGGCGATCTGCATCATCTGTCCCGGCGGGACAACCGCAGGCTGGCGGCGGATCTGCTGGAGCGCTTCGACTTGGTCGACGCGGCGGACAAGACGGCGTCCACCTATTCCGGCGGCATGACCAGGCGCCTCGATCTGGCCATGACGCTGGTCGGCGATCCGCGCATCATCTTCCTCGACGAGCCGACCACCGGGCTCGATCCACGCAGCAGGCGCGCGATCTGGGACATCATCCGCGGGCTGGTCGACGATTACCGCGTCACGGTCTTCCTCACCACCCAGTATCTGGAGGAGGCCGACCAGCTCGCCGACCGCATCGCGGTGCTCGACCGGGGCAAGCTCGTCGCCGAAGGCACCGCGGCGGAGTTGAAGCGGCTGGTGCCGGGCGGCCACATCCGTCTGGAATTCGCCGATCGAGCCGCCTTGACCGCGGCGGCCGACGCGCTCGGCGCCGTGGCCCCGCCGCCGGACGACGACGAGGACCTCACCCTCGCGGTGCCCAGCGACGGCGGCGTGAAGTCCCTGCGCGCCGTGCTGGACCGGCTCGACGACGAGCGAATCGAGGTCGAGGGCCTCGCCGTGCACACCCCCAACCTCGACGACGTCTTCCTCACCCTCACCGGCCACCCCACGACCGAAAAGGAACCCGTGCGATGAGCATGTCCTACGCCCTCGCCGACTCGGCGACCATGCTGCGGCGCAATCTCGTGCGTGCCAAGCGCTATCCGAGCATGACCTTCGGCGTCATCGTGATGCCGACGGTGCTGTTGCTGGTGTTCAACTTCGTCTTCGGTGGCGCGCTGGAGAAGTCGTCCGGCGGAAACTACATCGACTATCTCGCGCCGGGCATGCTGCTGATGATTCCGGCGTACATGACGGTCTCGGTCGCGGTGGCGGTCGCCACCGACACGACCAAGGGCATCGTGAACCGGTTCCGCACCATGGACATCGCGCAGTCGGCCATGCTGACCGGTCACGTGGTCGGCGCGCTGATCCAGGCGTTGATCGGCATCGCCGCGATGGCGGGCGTCGCACTGCTCATCGGCTTCCGCCCGAACGCGAACCCGGTCGAGTGGCTCGCCGTGTTCGCGCTGCTCGCGTCGGTGATGTTCGCGCTCACCTGGCTGTCGGTGGCGCTCGGCCTGCTCGCGCCGACCCCTGAGAGCGCCAGCAACTCGCCCTTTCCGCTGGTGATGCTGCCGTTCCTCGGCAGCGGCCTGGTCGCCACCGACACCATGCCCGCCGGGTTGCGTCAGTTCGCCGAATACCAGCCCTTCACGCCGTTCACCGAGACCATCCGCGGCCTGCTGATGGGTACCGAGATCGGCGCCAACGGGATCATCTCGCTCGCCTGGTGCGTCGGGCTCGCGGCGGCCGGGTACCTGTGGTCGTCCTCGATCTTCCGGCGGCAGACGCGCTGAACCGGTCGCCGACGCAGAGATCCCCCGCGGGCAGCGCCTGGCGGGGGATCGCTCGTCGCTCAGACCGTGCCGGTGAGCAGAACCTTTCCGGTATTCGCCGCGCGGATGTCGACCGAGCGGATCTGGTCGGGCGGGCCCTCGATGGTCTGATCGATGGTCAGCTCGGTGCCGGGGCTCGCGGGCCACTGGCCGAGCTGCTGCTGCAGACCGTTGATCCGGGTGGCGTACAGCACGAGATTCGGGTTGTAGGGCAATGGCTCGCCGGGGGGATAGCTGCAGGTCATCACGAGTCGCGTCTGGTCACCCGCCGGGATGAGCTTGAAGCTCGCCGAGACCGGAGTCGGCTCGACCGGCGTCATCTGACGTTCGGCGAACGCCTGCTCGCTGGTGCCCGGCCCCGGCGCGTTGTGCGTTCCGGACACCGTGACCGCGATCGGAACCGCGATCGCCACCGCGGCCGCGGCCGAGGCCAGCGCGATGCCGACCGATGCCCACCCGCTGCGGCGGCGCCGCCGCTCGGCCGCGTCGGCCAACCGCGATGGCGGCGGGAACTCGGGCATCGGCGGCGGCGGTGGTTCCGGCGCGGCGTGCGCGGGCGGCTCGATCATCGTCGTCGCGATGTCGGCATCCACGAGGGCGAGCATGCCGGGCAAGCCCGCCAGCTCGGCCACGGACGCCCGACAGTCGGGGCAGCTCGAGAGATGGCTCTCGTACTGCAAACGCTCGTGGCGGGTCAGGGACCCGAGCACGTACGGGGCGTCCCACGTGCTGAAATCGTCGGTGATATCTGTCACTGGTTTGTCACCCCCATCTCCTGTAATGCCAGGCGCAATGCGCGCATGCCGTAGTGCATCCGGGACTTCACCGTGCCCGCGGGGACGTCGAGTTCCTCGGCGATCTGGTGGGTCGACAGTCCCCGGTAGTAGGCCCGCACGATCACCTCGCGATGATCGGCGCTGAGCCTGCCGAGCGCGTCGGCGACCAGCCAGCCGTCCAGCGCGCGGTCGGACTGGTCCGGGGTCGCCCGCTCGGGCGGGTTGTCGGTGCGGAATTCGCGCCTGCTGCGGGCGCTGCGGTGCTCATCCACGGCGAGATTGCGCGCCACGGTGAACAACCACGCCCGCGCCGACGTGGTGGACTGATCCAAGACGTTCGGGCGTTGCCATGCTCGCAGCAACGTTTCCTGCACGATGTCCTCTGCCCGTCCCGGGTCCCGAACCAGGCCGAGCGTGTACCGCCACAACGGGGTGGCGTGTTCGCGATAGAGAGCCCGCATCAATTCGGATTGATCGTCGGGCTGTCCCGTCTCGCCACGTTTCTTGCGCACAACTGGATACCTCTCCGCTCGAGTTGCGGGGCCGGTCGGTGGGCGCACCCGATGCGTCACCCATGCTTTCGCCGGTTCAGTTGTCGTGTCTCATGCCGTGTCTCCTTCGATCCTTTCGAGGAGTACACGTGCTCAGTTGCGTTCGAGTTCAATCGGGTGTGTCGCGAGCAGGGACAGCGGGAGCGGCTGGCGGCGCAGCACGTGCGCCCACAGGTCGGGGCGGCCGGTGCTGATCGGATCGGACGGCAGGGCCGATACCACGATCCAGTCGTCGTTCTCCAACTCGCCCTCCAGCTGCCCGAAGGTCCAGCCGGCGTAACCCGCGAAGATCCGGATGCCCTCGACCAGTGGGCCGACCCGCTCGGGGTCGGCGTCCAGGTCGACCAGCACGACGCGTCCGTCGATGCGGCGCAGCCCGGGGACACCATCGATCCGGGCGCCCACCCGGACCGTGCCCAGGCACAGCGCGGCGTCCCGTTTCACCGGGCCGCCGATGAACAGCGTGCGTGGGGCCGCGACCGCGTCGGTCCAGCGCGGCAGCACCTCGTGCACGGCCGTGTCGCTCGGGCGGTTCAGCACGACACCGAGACTGCCCGCCTCGTTGTGCTCGATGATGTAGACGACGGTGCGCCGGAAGGTCGGCTCGACCAGTTCGGTGGCCGACACCAGCAGCGTCCCGGCACGAACCACCTGCTCACCGTGCCGGAAATCGCGTCGCCTGCGGTCGCCGTGCCCGCCGCGAGTCTTCCGATCGTCCGGGTCTTCTGCGCGTGCCACTCCGACATCATCGCAGCTGTTCGCCCACAATGCGCCTTCTGCGGCCCACTTGTGTGTTCCGGATTTGCCGAACGGGTCGCGGACCGGGCGCCGGACGTCACGTTGCGCCACCGCCGCCACATCGTAGAGTCCACGTCATGGAACTGCCCGAGGTGCGCCTCGAGAACAACGACGCCGTGTACGACTTCTATCGCGAGCACCGTCAGAACCGTCTGAAGGCATGGGGTGCGTACGCCATTCTCGCCCGCCGCTACCATCCGCGCGTCACCTACGCCGAGGGCGCGCGCGAAGCGCTCCGCACGGTGATCAGGCAGAACAGGCCGCTGCTGATCGCGATCAACCACCTTTCCGAGAGCGATCCGTACACCGTGGCGGCGGCCGCGTGGCGCAGCGGACTACGCCGGGTGATCGGCCGGGTGCGCGTGCTGGCCAAGGACGAACTGTTCGCCGACCCCGATCAGCGGCGCAAGATCGACATGATGGGCGGCATCCCGGTGTTCCGCGGCAAGGACCACGGCATTCGCGCGGTGAACGCCGCGGGACAACTCATGATGGACGTCTGCGCGGAGCGGATGGCCCGTGGCGACGGCATCGCGGTGTTCCCCGAGGGCACCTGCAACGACGTGGACCCCTCCCGCGTGCAGGCGGTGGGCAGCGGCATCGGGCACATCGCCTTCCGGGCGATGAAACTCGGCGCCGAGCCCGTGCTGGTGTCGATGGCGCTGAGCTACGGTCCGCGCACGGACCCGGCGGTGCAGCCGACGAAAGAGGAGGCCAAGGGAGCCAGCTTCTACTTCAATGTCCCGGTGCTCGATTTGCCGCCCCGGCCCGGCGACATCGCCCGGCTGGTGCGCACCGATCTGCAACAGGCGCTCGACGGCGCTGTCGCGGCCTACTGAGGCAGGTTCAGCCGGTCGCGCGCCCAGTGCGGCACCATCACCAGGTATTCGGGGCGGGTCTCGATGAAATGGTGGACCGCCCGGCACATGGGCAGCGCGCCGAGCTTGTCGTCGCGGGTGCTGTCGAGCGCGGTCTCGATCAACAGCCGCGCATAGCCCTGCCCCTCGTAGCGCGGATAGATCTCGGTGTGCACGAACGCGCGCTCGGAGGCCGTGTCCTGGTATTCGGCGTAGCCGGCGATCGCACCGTCGACGTAGATCTCGAAACGTTCCAGTGCGGTGTTGTTGCTGACCTCGGTCGACATGGCTCGACGCTACTCTGTGCGCCGGTGTCCCGGTAAATCACGCACGCGGCGGGGCGGAATCCCGCCACCGACTTGTCTGTCCGGGCGGGCCTGCGCAGAATGCTCTTGGTCGGGTCCGTCGTCGCGCGCGAGCGGGCAGGCTCGGGGAGGTACCGGAATATGTTGAGGACACCGCGCGTTTCGCGGGTCGCGGCCGCCGTCGTCGCCGTGGGCCTGCTCGGTGGATCGATCGTCGCGGGCGTGGCGGACGCCGCGCCGGGTGTCGCGTTCGGCAAGTGCCCCGAGGGTTCCGTGCCCGCCGATCGGGGCGTGCAGTGCGCCGTCGTGAGCGTGCCGATGAACTACGCCGACCCGGATGGCGCGAAGATCGAGCTGACGGTCAGCCGCATCGCGGCTACCGGCGAGCGGGAAGGTGTGCTGTTCGCCAATCCCGGTGGGCCGGGCGCGGATGCGCTGGACTATTGGGCGCGCCGGTTGGACGTGTTCCCCGCCGCGCTGGCCGAGCATTACGACCGGATCGCCGTCCAGCCGCGCGGACTGCGTTGGGCGACACCGCTGCAATGCGGCACGAGCGCGAAGAACGGGGAGGGGCAGCAGGTCTCGCTCGGCGGCGGCAACCGCGACGAGATCAAGAAAGCCTGTGACGCGGCGCAGCCCGGCTACCTGGACACCATTACCACCGAGAGCACCGCGCGCGACCTCGACGCCGTGCGTTCCGCGCTCGGCTTCGAACGGATCGACTACCTCGGCACGTCCTACGGCACCTACCTCGGCGCGGTGTACGCGGCACTGTTCGGCGACCACGTGGACCGGATGATCCTGGACTCCAACGTCAATCCGGACTGGGTGTGGACCGAGGAGTTCGCCCAGCAGCAGGTCGCGGGCAAACAGCGCCTGGACGATCTGTTCGCCTGGATCGCCGACCACGACGGCGAATACCACCTCGGCGACACGGCGTTGCAGGTCTACCGCACCTGGGTCCGGTTGGCGGCAGGCCAGGGCGGCGGTTGGTACGCCAACCTGACACCGCCGCCAGCGAGCATCGCCGACCTGCCCGGCGTGCTGCCGGAGCCGTTGGCGGAGATCGCCCGGGACGGCTACACCGGCGGCGTAGAGCAACTCGGCAAACTGCAGAATCTGTTGCGCACCTTGGTGAGCGGCGGCGTATCCGCGCAGGTTCCGTTGCTCGGCGCCACCACCGTGGCCACCTATACCCGCACCTTCTGGCCCACCTTCGCCCGCGCGATGGCCGACGCCGCTGCCGACCCGGCGAACGTGCAGCGGTTGCGGGCCATCGAGGGCGCGACTTCGACCGACCCCACCGGGCGGTTCGTGTTCAGTGCGATCACCTGCAACGAGAACGCCGTGGCAGGCAGGCCGGAACTGCTCGGCGCGGCGGCAGGCACCATCGCCTCCGGCGGCAACGCCATGGACGCGCGCGCCGACCTGGTGCGCTCGGGGATGGCCTGTGGTTCCTGGAAACCCGTGACGAAACCGGTGCCGATCACGGGCGCCGGGCTGCGCGCCCCGCCCCTGGTACTGCAGAGCCGCCACGACGCGCTGACCAAGTACGAAGGCGGCCCGGCCATGGCCACGGCGCTGGGCGGCGCGCTGGTCGTCGTGGACGGCGGCGACCACGGCACGTTCGGTCGCGGCAATCCGGCGGTGGACGAGGCCGTGCTCACCTACTTGCGCACCGGAAAGGTCGGCATCACACGGGCCGACGAGGCTCCGCTGCCCACACGCTGAAAGTCCGACCCCACGAAAGTGGTTCGTGACCGCTGTCCGACATCGCGAGCTGGGACTGCGGCGCAAAAGCAACTCGTCATCTCGATCGGGCCGACGTTGTCCTCGCCCGCTGTCGATCCGGCCCGCGGGGTCGGTCGGAGTGCGGCGACCGGCGTGCAGGTCCGGATGTTCCTTGCCCGTCGACGCCGGTGCGATTTCACGTCGCGCAGTTCAGCGATATCCGCCGGTCAGGACACTGTTCACCGCTTTCGTGTGCGGAGTCCACGCTTGTCCGAGGTCGGCGAAGACGACGGCTGTGGCGGATGTGTCGTGGTGCGACCGGCCCGGTCGCGTCCGAGAATGTGGGGATGACACCCGCTGCGCGAGTCATCCTCGCTCCGGACAAGTTCAAGGGGTCGCTCGCCGCGCCCGAGGTGGCGGCGGCGCTGGCTGACGGTTTGCGGAGCAGCGCGCCGGAGACCGAGATCCGGCAGCTGCCGGTCGCAGACGGCGGTGACGGCACGGTCGAGGCGTTCGTCGCGGCTGGTTGGGCGCGGGTGGAGGTGACCGCTCCGGGGCCGACGGGGGTTCCGCGTCGCACATCCTATGCCCGGCACGGTGCGACCGCGGTCGTCGAACTGGCATCCGTGGTCGGACTGTCGATTTTGCCCGAGCGTCGACTGGACCCGTTGGGCGCGAGCACATACGGGCTCGGCGTCGTGCTGGCGCATGCCATGGAGCACGGCGCGACCGATATCGTGCTCGGTCTCGGTGGCAGCGCCTCCACCGACGGCGGCGCGGGCATGGTGCAGGCGCTCGGCGTCCGCGTGCTCGATGCCGACGCACGGGAATTGCCGCGCGGCGGAGCGGTCCTCACCCGTGCCGCGCGTCTCGACCGTTCCGGCTTGCACCCCGCCGCCGCGGAAACGACGTTCACGCTGGCTTGCGACGTCGACAATCCGCTACTCGGGCCCACCGGCGCGGCGGCGGTGTACGGGCCGCAGAAGGGCGCAGGGCCCGCCGAGGTCGATGTCCTCGAATCCGCTCTCGGCACTTGGGCGCGACTCGTCGGCCCGGAGTTCGCGCGGCTGCCCGGCGCGGGCGCGGCGGGCGGTACCGGTTTCGGCGCGCTCGCCGTGCTGGGCGCGCGGGTCCGCAGCGGCATCGAGGTCGTGCTCGAACTGCTCGATTTCCCCGCCCTGCTCGCTACCGCCACCCTCGTGGTGACCGGTGAGGGATCGCTCGATCGGCAGAGCTTGCACGGCAAAGCGCCGGTCGGCGTGTGCGCGGCCGCGCGTAAGGCCGACGTCCCGGTGATAGCCGTGGCGGGCCGCACGCTGCTCACGCCCGACGAGATCCGGGCGGCGGGCTTCGCGGACTGCTACGCGCTCGCCGCTCTGGAGCCCGACCCGGAACGGTCGATGGCCGAGGCGGCGTCGCTGCTCCGACGCGTCGGCGCGCGGATCGCCGCCGACCGGCTAAATTAGCTCGCCGACGCCAGCGTGCTCGCGGCCAGTTGGTGCTTGTGCCGTTCGCCCCATTCCTCGAGCGGGCGCAGTGCCGCGGCCAACTCCTCGCCGAGCGGCGTGAGCGAGTACTCCACCCGGGGCGGGACCTCGGGATAGACCTCGCGGTGCACCACACCGCTGGCCTCGAGCTGACGCAGGTTCTCGGCGAGCACCTTCTCACTGACTCCGTCGAGCAGCTTGCGGATCTGGCCGAAGCGCTGGGGGCCGATGCCGAGGACCCACATCAGGTGCATCTTCCACTTGCCGCCCACGACATCGATCGCGACCGTCATGCCGCACACTTCGTGATCCGCGTCACTGCTCATGCCCACCGCGCTCCTCTGACCTCGTTTCGAACCTCGAGGTAAGCAACCGCACCTCCACGTTCGGTCTTCCCGACTCTACCTGCGGGAACGACGATGAATTCCGGCGCCGACGCAAGTAACCGACGAGAACCGAAGGGACACATCATGTCCGAACAGACCACCGCCCGCGCTGTCTCCGTCGTCGGCCTCGGGCCGATGGGGCAGGCGATGGTCCGGGCCTTCCTGGCCGCGGGCGTCGAGGTGACGGTGTGGAACCGCAGCCCCGAGAAAGTCGACGCCATGGTCGAAATCGGCGCGAAGCGCGCCGCGACCGTCGCCGCCGCCCTCGATGCCAACGAGGTCACCGTGCTCAGCCTGACCCACTACGCGGCGATGTACGACGTGCTCGGTCCGGCGACCGGCCACCTCGACGGCAAGGTGATCGCGAACCTGTCCTCCGACTCGCCGGAGCAGGCGCGAAAGGGTGCGGCGTGGGTCCGCTCGCACGGCGCGCAGTTCCTCTCCGGCGGCGTCATGTCGGCGGGGGACAACATCGCGCATCCGGCGTCCTACATCTTCTACAGCGGCCCGCGTGCGGTGTTCGACGCCCACGCCGAGCTGCTGCGCCCCTTGAGCCCGCAGGAGTACCTCGGCGCGGACGACGGCCTGGCCCAGATCTTCTACCAGGGGCTGCTGACCATCTTCCATCCCTGGTTGCTCGCCTTCGACCAGGCCACGGCGATGATCGATCGGTCCGGTCACGATGTCGCCGCGTTCGTCCCGTTCGCGATCCGCTCGGCCGCCGCCTTCCCCTACTTCATGGAGGAGCACTCGGTCGCCAACAAGAACGGCGGCTGGGCGTCATTGGCCAGTCTGAAGATGATGGACGCGGGCGCGCAGCACGTTATCGACGCGAGCGAGGAAATCGGCGTCGACGCCGTCCTCTCGCACACCGCCCAGGGGCTGTGGCGCAAGGCCATCGCCGCCAGCGAGCGGGCCGGAACCCCCATTTCCACCTACGCCCTGCTGCGCGACCCCGCCTGACGTCGCGGAGTCGGCCGGGTCCTCGCACTGTCGACGCGAGGACCCGACGGGGTCTTCTGCTTCCCAGGGGTTGATATGCAGCCTTGTGGTTGCCTATGGTGTAAATAGGCAGCCGCAAGGCTGCATGTTGGAAAGGTGGGCGATGGACGAGGTGTTTCGGGCGCTGGCCGACCCGAGCAGGCGGCGGCTGCTGGACAGCCTGAATGCCCGCAACGGTCAGACACTGCGGGAGTTGTGCGCGGGGCTGGCGATGGCCCGCCAGTCGGTGAGCAAGCATCTCGCGGTGCTGGAGGCGGCCAACCTCATCACGACCCGGCGCAGTGGCCGGGAAAAACTGCACTACCTCAATGCCGAGCCCATCAACGCCATCGCCGAACGCTGGATCGACCGGTACGACCGCGAGCGCGTGAACGCCCTCGCCGACCTGAAGAGAGCACTGGAGGAACAACCCATGGGCGACAACGCATTCGTCTACACGACCTACATCAAGACCACCGCCGAAAAGCTCTGGCAAGCGCTGACCGATCCGGCGTTCACCAACCGCTACTGGGGCGCGAGCTTCGACACGGACTGGCGTCCCGGATCGGAAATGACTTGGCACCAACAGAACTGGAGCAGCAAGGATCCCGAACAAGTGGTGCTGGAGGCCGAACCGTACCGCCGCTTGTCCTACACCTGGCACACCTTCGACCCGGCCTTCGCCGAGACGTTCGACATGAACCCCGACGACGTCGCTGCCTGGTCCCGTGAGCCCCGCTCGAAAGTGACGTTCGAACTAGAGCCTCGGGGCGAGACCGTCAAGCTGACCGTCATCCACGACGGCTTCGAACCGAACAGCCGAGTCCTCGAAGGAATCACCACCGGCTGGCCCAGCATCCTCTCCAACCTCAAAACCCTCCTGGAAACCGGCGAACCCCTCCCGGCCCCATAGGCCCTTCGGAAGCACGAAGAGAGCAGTGCTCTTGACTTGTCGTGCCCTTCGTGGAACACTTCTCTCTATAGAGAGCAGTGCTCACAACAGGGAGTAGTCATGGACCTCAACACCCGCTACGTCGGCCCCGCCGGATTCGACGCGGTCTTCAACCGGATCGCCAACCTGCTGCCCAAGCTGGGCATCAGCGTGATGGGGTCGCGGCTGCTCGCGGTGCGCGGGCGCAAGAGCGGGGAATGGCGCACGACGATGGTGAACCTGATGGTGCGCGAGGACGGCGAGCGCTTCCTCGTCGCGCCGCGCGGGCACACGCAGTGGGTGCGCAACCTGCGCGTGGCGGGCGGGGGCGAGTTGCGGCTCGGCCGCAAGGTCGAGGTGTTCACCGCCACCGAGGTGCCCGATGCCGACAAGGTGCCCCTGCTGCGCCTCTACCTGCGGAAGTGGGGCTGGGAGGTCGGCAAGTTCTTCGAGGGCGTGACCAAGGACGCCACCGATGAGGAACTCGCCGCCATCGCGCCGGGGTTCCCGGTCTTCCAGCTGAAGTGAGTT
The DNA here is from genome assembly GCF_040681035.1 of Nocardia sp. NPDC051911. Classification (NCBI taxonomy): domain Bacteria; kingdom Bacillati; phylum Actinomycetota; class Actinomycetes; order Mycobacteriales; family Nocardiaceae; genus Nocardia; species Nocardia sp. NPDC051911. The sequence goes on along the minus strand of NZ_JBFAXY010000001.1, from coordinate 484,445 downwards.
CAGCGCGAGCGGGCCAGGAATTCGATGGCGGCGGCGTAACCCTGGATGCCCATTCCCGCGACCACGGCGGTCGCGATCGGAGAGATGTAGGAGTGGTGCCGGAACTCCTCGCGTGCGTGCACATTGCTGATATGCACCTCGACGATCGGGAGTTCCGGGATCACCAGCGCGTCGCGGAGCGCCACCGAGGTGTGGGTGAGGCCGCCGGGGTTGATCACGATGCCCGACTCGGCGCCGCGCGCCTGGTGGATGCGATCGATCAGCGCGCCTTCGGAGTTGGACTGGAAGGCGACGATCTTCCGGTCGAACTTCGCCGCGGTCCGTTCGCACAACTCCACGACGTCCTCCAGCGTCGCCGACCCGTACACCTCCGGCTGCCTGGTGCCGAGCATGTTGAGGTTCGGGCCGTTGAGAACCAGGATCGGGCCCGGTGTCGCGTCCGCGGTCACAGCCATGCACGGCAAGATACCGCGTCACACCGCGCCGCCCGGCCGGGCCCGACCGGCTACAGCCCCTGCGGGCCTTCCGAACGCAGGTCGTCGACCTTGCGCATGGCTTCGCGCAATTCCTCTAGCCACGTCTCCGCGTGCTTGCCCGCCAGTTTCACCGTCCAGGCGAGCGCGTCGGCGCGGGAACGGGCGACGCCGGCGTCGACCAAGGTGTCGAGCACCTTGCGTTCCGGCTGACGCAACCGGGTCATCACGGGCACGGCCAGGTGGGTGAACAGAATCCGTTCCCCGTCCACCGAGACGCCCCAGGCCACATTGCGCCGGTAGCGGTGCTGCGCTTCGTTCGCGATCTGCATCCGGGCGGGCCGGGTGGACTCGCGGAACCGGGCGACCGCTCCCTCCTTGGTCGCGCGGGGAACGTCTTCGGTCGAGGCTTCGGAATCGTCGGCGTCCGGCTTCTTCTCCGGCTGCGGAATCGGCAGCTCACCGATGACGACGATCTCGTCCCGGTCGATCTCGATCACCGGCGGACCGGTGAACCAGTCATTTGGCAATCTTCCGGCGAACCAATCCGGTACGTCCGACGGGTCCGGCAGGTCGGCTTGCTGCCAACCGCCCGTTCGACCGAAACCCCGGCCGCGGTGTGCGTTTCTCATGGCGGGTCACCTACTTACTGTGGTGCGTTGCTTTCAGTGATTACAAGATTACGTCGCAAACCACGCGGGGGAGTTGCGCTCAGTGCGAACAAGGGTCCGGTTGCTTCGCTCCGGACCCGTCGGGGTATTTATTGATACGAAACGTCGAGTCGGGTAGTAACCGCGCGACTTTTCGAGAAGGCCGGTACGGTAGCGGCGCCGGTTGCCGCCAACCGGCTGGACGATGATCATGAAAGGCCCCCCGAGATGCGTCATCCCGGGGCAGAATTGGGATGCTGAGCATGGGTAACGTCCGCGCTACGGAGGCATCGCGGTCTGGTCTTTTTCGGGTACGGTGGTCTTGTTACTGGAGTGACAAGAGTGAAGAGTGGGCGACATGGACGTGTGGGGATCCCGCCGCTTTCGTGTTCGCGGCGCAATGGCACTCATGGGGGTGGCGGCGCTCGCGCTCGGGATCGGGTCGTGCGGGATACACGAGAAGCAGAATGAAGCGGAAGCGGTCGTAGAGCGCTTCACGGACCTGCTCGACGATCAGGACTACACCAAGGCGGCAGACCTGACGTCGTACCCCATCGCGGCCACAGCAACTCTGAAGCAAATGTTCGAGGGGTTGCACGGCGCCAAGGTCGACTACCGCAAGACCCAGTTCATCGGCCTGGACGCGCAGTCGGCGATCTTCAGCATGGACGTCGAGTGGAGCTTCGGCGAGCGCAAGACCTGGAATTACAGTCTCGAGGGCAACGTGCGCAAGCTCGCCATCGGCTGGCGGATCTCCTGGGAGCCCGCGGTCGTGATGCCGCAGCTGGCGCACAACCGGACGGTGCGGCTGGTGCGCACCTATCCGACGCCGGCGCCACGGGTCAACGACATCGCCGGTGAACCGCTGATGACCGAGCAGACCATCAACGTCGTCAAGCTCGATCCCGCCAAGATGCCCGACCCGGTCGCGTCGACCGACGCGCTGGCCAAGGCCATCGAGCCGGTCGCGCCGCTGATCACCGGGCCTGCGCTGATGCAGCAGCTGGCCACCTCGCAGGGCAAGCCGATCATCGCGGTGAACTTGCGCGAGGGGGACTTCGCGATCCTGGAGCCGCGGATGGCGCCGATACCCGGCGTGGTGATGGAGAAGCAGCCACGGCTGATCTCCGCCGACCGCCGGGTCTGGTCGCCGATGCTGGACGCGCTGCGCAAGGTGCAGCAGGAGAGTCAGGAAGCGCATTCCGGTTGGGGCGTGCAGCTGTTCGAGCAGGATGGGCGGTTCATCACGCAACTCGCCGGTCAGCAGGGTCCGCCGGGACCGGACATCGCGGGCACGATGGACCAGCGCTTGCAACGTGCCGCCGAGGACGCGGTGGTCAGCGTGCCCACGCAGGCCTCGATCGTGGCGATCCAGCCGTCCACGGGGGCGGTGGTGGCGGTCGCGCAGAACAGCCAGGCCAGTGAGCACGGCTCGGTGGCGTTCACCGGACTGTATCCGGTGGGCGGCAACATGGACCTGTTCCGCGCCGTCGCGGCGTCGGCGAAGAACAAGGCGCCGCAAGATGTCTCGGTGCAGGACGCGGCCGAGGCGGCGACCGCGCTCGGCGTCGGCATCGACTTCAAGGTGCCCGGCCTCGACGAGGTGACCGGTCGTCTGGCCATCGCGGGGCGCAGCGCCGAGCAGGTGCTCCAAGGCGGTGGTTCGGACGCTGTCCTGGCCAGCCCGTACGGCATGGCCATCGCCGCGGCCGCGATCGCGCGCGGGGCCGTGCCGCCGCCGATGATCGAGGCCGGACGCCCGAGCGCCACCGACGCCCGGCTCGACCCGCTGCCGCCGCAGACCGCCGACCGGCTGCGCGGCATGCTGCGCGACGCCACGAACGCCCCGGAACTGGCGAGCGTGCGCCGCTACCGCGACGTCGCCGCGTTCGCCGCGACCGCGGGTCCGGACGGGTGGCTGATCGGGTCGATGGGCGATCTGGTCTTCGCGATCCACATCAACGACGTGGACAGCAAGGACGCGACCGCGCGGATGGCGGCCAGAATGTTGCAGGCGCTGGCGACTCCGGAGCCGTGATCACCGCACGGCTTTGTACACCGCGCGCCAGCCGAGCAGGAACACCGCGAGCACCACACCGGCGACCAGCACGAAGCTGACCGCTGTGCCCTGACCGCTGACCACGCGCAGCAGCATGCCCCCGACCAAGGTGCACGCCCAGATCACGACTCCGGCGGGCCACAGCGGGGTGATGTCGAAGCGCGCGTCGCCCGCGGCGGCGCGCCACCGGAGCGCCACGACCAGCCAGCCGACGACCAATCCCGTCGCGAACGGCCACACGGTGCGCAGCAGCCCGGCGAGCACCGCTTCGTCGTGGCTGCGCCTGCCGATCGCGCAGAAGACGACGACGAGCAGCGCATCGACCACGAAGGGCACCAGTTTCCTCACGCGGGCCAGCGTAACGGCAGCCAGGACGCGGCTTCCGTCACAGCCGCCGCTGCTCGAACTCCTTCTCGAACTCCGCGTCGTCGGCCTGCGGCCTACGGAACAGGAACAGGAACACGATCCACCCTGCGATAGCCACCAGGATGAAGCTCACCATCCGATAGACGAACGCCGCGGCTACCGCCTGCGCGGCGGACAGACCCGCGGCGGCGGTGAGGCCGTAGATCAGCGTCGCGTCGACGTAGACGATGCCGCCCGGCGCGAACGGAATGGACCCGACAGCCTTGCCCACGGCGAACGCGAGCAGCAGACCGGCGATGCGCGGATCGGCGCCGACCGCGTAACAGGCCGCGCCCAGGCAGGCGACGTCGGCGAAACGATGCACCAGCGCCCAGAGCGTGACCAAGACGCCGTCGCGCTTGCCGAGCTCGACCGACTCCAGCTGACCGAGCATGTCCTCGATCTTGGCGGCGCCGTGCTCGGGCGGGCGTTTGCGCAGCCGGTTGACCAGCGCCAGCAGGTTGCGCAGCAACGCGTCGAGCGAACCGGGATTGCGTGAGACATGATTGCCCGCCCACACCAGCGCGACGACGGCGGCCAGCGAGAGGATCAGCTTCAGCGGGCCGATCTGCCCGCCCGCCAGCAGCGTGCCGCCGACGCCGAGCAGCGCTAGCCCCACCGCGGCCACCACGCCCGAGAACACCAGCTGCCAGGAGGCGACGACCGGACTGGCGCCCCAGCGTCTGGTCTGCCGGTAGGTGAACGTGGTGGAGAACACCTGGCCCGCCGGCAGGGTCACCGACATCGCCGTCGCACCGTAGACCACGGCGACGGACTTCCGCTGACTCACCGCGACGCCACCCGCGTTGAGCAACTGCTTCTGCACCCGGCCGAATCCACTCATCGACAGCGCCTGCAGCCAGATAGCGGCCGCCAGCCAACCCCAGTGGATCTCGGTGAGCTTGCGCCAGGACTCGTGTAGCCGCGGCCAGAGGTACACGCCCTCGGCGATCAGCAGGGCCAGCAGAGCGGCGCCGAGCACCCATTTCAACCAGCGGAATCTGCCACGGCGGGAACCCGCCGTGGGCGGCGGCGCAGGATCGTCTGCTCGTTCCCCGTCGGCCGTCACGCGGTCAGCCTAACGAACGCGCCGTTTCGACATCGGTATCGTCGGGCGCGTCGGCCCGTTCTCGTGGCCAGGCCAAAAGCGTTTTCCTGCGTCTGCCGCGCAGCTGTACCTCGTCGCCGGTTTCCCACTGGTCCTGCTCGCTCTCCTCGGCGAAATACAGCGCGCTGCCCGAGGCCAGCGTCCGGCCGGGACGTTCTTTGGCCAGCTCGGTGAGCCGGGACGCCTCGTTGACCGGATCCCCGATCACCGTGTATTCGAAGCGGTTGGCCGCGCCGATGTTCCCCGCGACGGCCAGTCCCGCCGAAACACCGATGCCGATGTCCAGGCCGGGAACTTCCCGCAGGGTCTCGCGCAATTCGCGCGCGGCGGCGAGCGCGGCGGTCGGCGCGTCCGGGCGGTCCAGCGGCGCGCCGAAGATGGCCAGCGCCGCGTCGCCGACGAATTTGTTGACGAAGCCGTGGTGGCGGTCGATCACATCGACCACGATGCGGAAGAACTCGTTGAGCAGGCTCACCACCTCGGTGGGCGGCCGCTCTGCCGCGGTGGCGGTGGACCCGACCATGTCGACGAACAGCACCGCGACGAACCGGGTCTCGCCGCCGAGTTCGGTGCCGTAGTCCAGCGCCCGCTGCGCCACCTCTTCGCCGACGTGCTGACCGAACAGTTCCTGCAGCTGACGGCGCTTGGCCGCCTCCTCCATCATCCGGTTGAAGCCGACCTGCAACAGGCCGATCTCACTGCCGTCGAAGACCTCGACCTGCACGTCCCGCGCCCCAGCCTGGACCCGGTCGATGGCCTGGCTGAGCTGACGCACCGGGTCGGAGATGCTCGAACCGGTGAGCATGGACAGCGCGAGCGCCTGCATGATCACCACGCCGCACAGCAGCAGGATGGAGATGGCCAGCGACTGGGCGGAGAACTTCACGTCCGAGGAGATCTGGGTCACGCACAACAGCACGATGGCGATGGTGGGGGCGAAGGTGCCCATACCCCAGGTCATCCCCATCCTGGTGCCGACGCCGGGGGTGAGGGTGTGGTCGAAGGTGCCCTCGGTCAGAGCTTGGGCCGCCACCGGGCGCAGGATGCGCTCACCCAGCATGTAGGTGAAGCCGAACACGATGGTCGCGGCCATGCACTCGGTGACGATGACCGCGCCCGCCAGCGCGGGAGTGTCCCTGATGATCAGCGCGGCCAGCACGGCTCCGCCGATCAGCCACAGCGCGAGGTGCAGGATCGCCTGGCGCAGCGGTGCGTGCAGCGCGGCCATCTGCTCCTGGCGGCTCGGCGGTCCGCCGCGCATCTGCCAGCGCATCACCGGGCGCAGCATCAGCGCGGACGCGGCCATGCTGAGCAGGCCGCCCGCCACGAAGACGACGGCCGGAATCAGCAGGCCGGTGCTCCTGGCACCGGTTGGCTCGCCCTCGGGGACGGGTAGTCCGTACTGGATGAAGGCCCACACCAGAACCGCGCCGAAAGCGTTCGCCAGCAGCATCGATGTCAGGTACAGCGGCCAGCGCGTTCGCATGGTCTGTTTGACCGCTTCCAGAGGCGCCGACACGGGGTCCAATCTAGCGTTCCGGTCCCGTCGGCCTGTCCGCGGCGCTGACCGCCGGTGAAGGCCGACAGGCTACGGCCGGGCCGATCAGGCGTACCTCCGCCTTCGCTCCGGCCATGCGCGAGCTGAGGACGGACTACGTCCGACAGCACCCATTAGGCGTACCTCCGCCTTCGCTCCGGCCATGCGCGAGCTGAAGACGGACTACGTCCGACAGCACCCGTTAGGCGTACCTCCGCCTTCGCTCCGGCCATGCGCGAGCTGAAGACGGACTACGTCCGACAGCACCCGTTAGGCTCACGGAGGTGACCGACCCGAAGCCAAGTCCAGAGCGGAAAATCACGCTGTCGCGGCCCGCGGCGGAGACGGTGCACCCGATCGTCCGGGTATCGGCGGAGTGGGGCTGGCGGCTGCTGGTGCTGTTCGCGCTGGGGCTCGCGGTCACGGCGATCGTGCAGAAATTGGCGACCGTGGTCATCCCGCTGGCCATCGCGCTGCTCGCGGCGGCGTTGCTCGCGCCGCTGGTGGACTGGATGCAGCGATTGGGCGTGCCGCGCTCGGTGGGTGTCTTCGTCGCGCTGGTCGGGTCGATCGGCGTGGTCGCGGGCATCATGACCTTCGTCGTGGAACAGTTCGTCGCCGGTGTGCCGCAGCTGTCGAACAAGTTCACCGACAGCATCCACCAGATCCAGGACTGGCTGATCAACGGCAGGCTGCATCTGAGCAACGAGCAGATCCGCAACGTGGGCGACGCCATCGTCAAGGCGATCCAGTCCAATCAGGACAGTCTGACCAGCGGGGCGCTCACCACCGCCACTGTGATCGGCGAATTGCTGACCGGCACCTTCCTGACGCTGTTCATCCTGATCTTCTTCCTCTACGGCGGCGATCAGATCTGGGAGTTCGTCACCAGGATCGTGCCCACCGACCATCGCGAGCGGGTCCGCACCGCCGGGCGGCTCGGGTTCGGCACGCTGGTCGGGTTCGTCCGCGCGACGGTCGTGGTCGCAGCGGTGGACGCCATCGGCATCGGCGCCGGTCTGGCCATTCTCGGTGTGCCTTTGGCGTTGCCGCTGGCCTCGCTGGTGTTCATCGGCGCGTTCATCCCGATCATCGGCGCGTTCCTGGCCGGATTCATCGCGGTGTTCATCGCGCTGGTGACCAAAGGGCTGGTCACCGCCCTGATCGTGCTCGGCATCATCATCGCCGTGATGCAGCTCGAGGGCCATGTGCTGCAACCGCTGCTGCTGGGGCGGGCGGTCAGTATCCACCCGCTGGCCGTGGTGCTGGCGATCACGGCGGGCGTGGTGATCGGCGGGATCGCGGGCGGTCTGCTGGCGGTGCCGTTCGTGGCCGTGATGAACACGGCGATCCGGTCGTTGCTGGAAGGCCCCGAGGAACTGTACGGGGAGCTGCAGACCGGCGAGGACCATCACGGGCTGTATTCGGCCGAACCGGATCGGCCCGAGCCCGGCCGGTTCGACGTGGCCGCGACGCTGATCGAGGCGACCAAGAAGCAGGCCACGGAGTCGGCGCAGCGGAAGGCGGAGTCCGATGACGGCGCGCAAGCCGGCGACGGCACGACGAAGGGCTGAGCTGCGCTCGGCCGACGTGGCGACCACACCGCTGTGGCGGGCCGCGCAGGCGTTGCGGCTGGTCACGCTGCTGTACGCGGTCGGCCAGCAGATCGCTTCGGTGCCGTACTACACGAACCAGCGGTTGAGCTGGGTGCTCATCGCGTTGATGGCGGTGTGGTCGGGCGCTTCGGCGATCATGCTGTCGCAGTGGCATTTCCCCGAGGTGGCGCGGCTGCGCACTTGGGTGGTGATCGGCGATCACGTGGTCGTGATCGGGCTGATGGCCGCGACCCGCCTGGTCGCCGACTACGACTGGTATCACGGGCACCAGACGCTGCCCACCACGCTGTGGGCCACCAACGCCGTGATCGGCGCGGCGATCCTGCGCGGACCGTTCGCGGGCGTGCTGTCCGGAGCCTTGATCGCCGCGGTGTCGCTGACGGTGCGCGATCAGTGGGGTGAGGACGTGTGGGCGGACGCGACGGTGCCGGTGCTCGTCTCGGTGGGTCTCGCACTCGGCTTGGCCGCCAACACCGCGCGCCGCGCCCAGGACCAGCTGGAGCAGGCCGTGCGCCTGACCGCGGCGGCCGAGGAGCGCGAACGGCTGTCGCGCGAGGTGCACGACGGCGTGTTGCAGGTGCTCAGCTACATCAAGCGCCGGGGCAGCGAAATCGGCGGACCCACGGAGGAATTGGCCCTGCGCGCCGGTGAACAGGAGGTGGCGCTGCGCGTGCTGATCACCGAGCAGGCCGATCACCGGGACGCGGGCGGAGCCGAGGTCGACCTGCGGCCACTGCTGACCGCGCAGTCCACGCCGACGGTGTCGGTGTCCACGCCCGGCGATCCGGTGCGGGTCGGCCGCTGGATGGCGAACGAGATCACCTCTGCCGTGGCCACGGCGTTGTCCAATGTGGAGCTGCACGCCGGGCCGGATGCGAGAGCATATGTGTTGCTGGAGGACACCGGCGACGAAGTGGTGATCAGCGTGCGCGACGACGGCGTAGGCATCCCGCCAGGAAGGCTGGCCGAGGCGGAAGCCGAAGGGCGCATGGGAGTTTCCCGGTCCATCGTGGGGCGGATCGCGGCACTCGGCGGCAGTGCGGACCTGCTCACCGAGATCGATGGCGGGGTCGGATTCGGCACCGAATGGGAATTCCGGGTGCCCAGATGAGCGAGCGTCGGCGAGGCGCGGGCATGAGCGAAAGCGGAGGCGCTGATGGCGGACCAGACGGCCGGGTCCATTTCGGTGATGGTGGTGGACGACCACCCGATGTGGCGGGACGGTGTCTCCCGCGATCTCTCCGAAGCCGGATTCCGGGTGACGGCCACGGCCGACGGTGTCGCCGCGGCGAGCAGGCGCGCCGGGGCGGTGCGGCCGGACGTGGTGCTGATGGACATGCAGCTGGCCGACGGCAACGGGGCACAGGCGACGGCCGAGGTGCTGCGGGTGTCGCCGCAGAGCCGGGTGCTGGTGCTCTCGGCATCAGCCGAGCGTGACGACGTGCTCGACGCCATCAAGGCGGGCGCCTCGGGTTACCTGGTCAAGAGCGCGTCGGCGGCCGAGCTCATCGACGCGGTGCGCGCCACCGCGGCCGGCCAAGCGGTGTTCACACCGGGGCTGGCCGGACTCGTGCTCGGCGAGTACCGGCGGATGGCGACCACGCCCGTGCGTCCCGACGAGCCGCACCGGCCCGCGCTGACCGAGCGCGAGACCGAGGTGCTGCGGATGGTGGCGAAAGGGCTGTCCGCCAAGCAGATCGCGACGCGGCTGGGATTGAGTCACCGCACCGTGGAGAACCATGTGCAGGCGACGTTACGCAAACTCCAGCTGGCGAACCGGGTCGAATTGACTCGGTACGCCATCGAACAGGGGCTCGAGTAGTCCGGAAGGTGCTCTCGAATCAGGGATCGCCCTGATGCGGTCGTGGCCGTCCGCTGGGTAACCTCGATCGCATGGGTGGGCCCGAATCGGTATCGAATGCGGTCGGCTCCGGCGGCGCGGTGGGCGACCGGGAACTGCGCGTGTCGGACGCCGAGCGGGAACACGTCGGTCAGCTGCTACAGCGCGCGGTCGGCCTCGGCATGCTCTCGCTCGGTGAGTTCACCGAGCGGATGGACACCGCGCTGGCCGCCAAGACCCGCGGCGAATTGAACGCCGTCCTCATCGATCTGCCCGGCGTCCGCCTGGTGGGGCAGCCAGCCGCGCCGCCGTCGACGTTCGTGAACTCCTCGCCCGCCTTCACCAGGCAGGCGTCCGGCTCGAACGGCGCGAGCAACGTGATCCGTTCGCGGTTGTCCGGGGTGAGCCGCCGCGGCCCGTGGCAGGTGCCGCCCACCCTGTATCTGAACAACTGGCTGTCCGGGGTCACCTTGGACTTCACCGAGGCGATCATGTCGACCCAGGTGGTCGAGCTGCGGGTCGACGACTTCGCCGGTTCGATCAATCTGATCGTGCCCGCGGAGGCCACCGTCGACCTGAACGGGCTGGAACTGATCGGTTCCAGCGTGAACAACAAGGTCCGCACCGGGCCGCCGCTGGGCGCCCTGCACCTGGTGGTGCACGGCAAGATCCGATTCGGCTCGGTCACCGCGAAGCATCCGTTCATGGCGCAGTGGCGCCGGTTGATGGGGCGCTGAGCGGCTGGTCAGCCCGCCGTGGGAGTCAGGTCGAGCGTGGGGTAGTCGGTGTAGCCTTCCGCGCCGCCCACGTACATCAGATGCGCGTCGCGCACCGGGTTGAGTGGTGCGCCGGTGCGCAGCCGCTCGACCAGATCGGGGTTGGCCAGGAAGGAACGGCCCAGCGAGATCGCGTCCGCACCGCCTGCGAGCAGGCGCTGCGCGGCTTCCCGGCCGCCGTCCTCGGGCAGCGGGACGCCCCAGCCCAGATTCGGGTTGGCGATGAGGGCCCCCGGCCACAGCGCCCGAACCCGTTGGAAAAGCGGCTGATCGGAGTCGGCGAAGACGTAGTGCAGGTAGGCGAGGCCCTTGCCGGCCAGCGCCGAGACGAGTGCGGGGTAGATGTCCTCGGTGTCGCCCTCATAGATGCCGTTGACGGACACTCCGGGGGAGATCCGCACGCCGACGCGCTCGGCGCCGATCGCGTCGGCGACCGCCTCGACCACCGCCACGGTGAATCGGATGCGGTTGGCCACCGACCCGCCGTAGGAGTCGGTGCGCTGGTTGGTGTTCTGCGCCAGGAATTGGTGCAGCAGGTAGCCGTTCGCGCTGTGCACCTCGACTCCGGCGAATCCCGCCGCGATCGCGTTTTCCGCCGCGGACGCGAAATCGGCGACGGTGGCCTCGATATCGGCGGTGGTCATCTCCAGCGGGACGACGGCATCCTGCGCGCCGCTAGGAGTGTGGATGGGCTCGGGCAACGGAACCGGCGAGGGCGCGACCGGGTGCAGCCCGCTGTTGTCCGGATGGCCGACCCGGCCGCCGTGCTGGAGTTGCAGGAACATTCGCCCGCCCGCCGCCGCGACGGCGCCGGTCACCGCTCGCCAGCCTGCCACATGCGCGTCGGTGTAGATGCCGGGAATGTCGGCGTAGGTCTGACCCACCCGGTTCGGCGTGGTCTCCTCGGCGATGATCAGGCCGGCGCTCGCGCGCTGTGCGTAGTAGGTCGCCATGATCTGGGACGGCGTGCCGTCGGCCGCGGCGCGGTTACGGGTCATCGGCGCCATCACCAGGCGGTGCGGCAGCGCGAGGGAGCCGAGGGTCGTGGGCTGGAAGAGATCGGAAGCCGCTGCGTTCGTCATGTTGGTACGGTAAAACTTGACATCAATGTGAGATTCAAGCCCGAAGGCGAAAGGCCAGGTGAGGATGCGAATCGGGGAACTCGCCGAGCGCACCGGCGTGAGCGAACGGTCGCTGCGCTATTACGAGGAGCAGGGCATGCTGGCCTCCGACCGCACGAGCGGCGGTCACCGCGACTATCCGGAGCGCGCGGTGGACCGGGTCATCCACATCCAAGAGTTGCTCGCGGCGGGACTCACCAGCAAGAAGATCGCGCGAATCCTGCCCTGCATGCGCGATGCGGACGGCGGTCCCAACGAGTACGCCACGCCCGCGCTGGTCGACGAGCTGCACACCGAGCGCGAACGGATCACCCGCACCATCAATGATCTCCTGCGCTCGCGCGAGGTGCTGGACGAGGTGATCGAACGAGCCGGGGAACGACCGGCGGGCTAGGTGTTGACCCCGATCCGGCGGGCGAACGCGCGCAGCGGCACCTTGCGGTCGTGGTCGAGCAGTTCGGACACGATGTGGCGCGGCAGCGACTGGTATTTCAGCCAGTCCGCGCCGCCCACCCGTTCCGCGGTCAGCAAGGCGTCCAGCGCGCGCTGGTGCCGGCCGGTGCGGGTCAGCGCGACCGCCGTGTCGGCGAGGTGCCGCGCCCGGGATGCCTGCGGGAGACTGCCGTTGACCGGCATGTCCTTGGCCGCGGCCAGCGCCTCCGGGTAGCGCTCGGAGGAGATGTTTACATCGACCGTCTGCATGACGACCTGGGAAGGGCCGAAATAGGTCTCGTAGTCCTGCCGGTCCGTGCCGATCCGCAGGGCCACCTCGCTCGCCGCTTCCACCAGGGACAAGGCGTCGTGCACGTCCTGGGCCCGGCCCGCCGCGGTCGCGCCCTGCAACACCAGCGAGCCGTAGGCGGACAGATGCGTTGGCGTGACGTCGCCGGAGGGCTCCAGGGTCGCGGCCGCGTTCAGCGCCACGCCGCGCGACTCGTCGTAGCGGCCCTGCACCAGCAACTGCCAGGCCACCGAACCGCGGATGGTGGCCAGCAGTAGGGGATCGTTGCCCAGCTCGGCGGCGGCGAGCGCCTGCCGGATGGCCAGGAACGCCGGATCGGTCTGGCCGAGATGCACCAGCGTGCATCCGGTTACCCAGTACATCCGGGCCAGCAACTCGTTGGCGGGTGCGACCGAACCGTTGCGCGCGGCGTGCACGGTGGCGCGCAGCTGGGTCAATCCCGGCGGAAGGATCGAGGTCAGCAGCTCGTAGCGGCCCGACCAGTAAGCGCCCCAAGCGTATTCGACCGAGCGCCGGCCGTCGTCGAGGCTGACCGCCTCCTCTTCCCTTGTCTCGCCGAGCAGGTCGTCTACCGGCGTCAGCGCGCGGCGGATGGCCACGATGCCCGCGTCCGGATTGGTGGACGGCACGCCTTGGCGCTTGCCGATCAGATCGGCGATATCCACGTCCAAGGCGCGCGCGATCTTCTGCAAGCTGGCGATGGAGGCGGTTTGGCGGCCACCCTGCTCGAGTTTGCGCACCAGATCCACGCTGACACCCGCCTGATCGGCGAGCTGGCGCTGCGTGAGCGCCTTCCCGCGGAACTGGCGGATCCGAACTCCGATCGACGATTCGTCCATACCCAAGTCCTTTTGTTAAATCTGGGTTTCAGAGTACGACGCTATGTTATCTGGGACTACCGAAGTGGGACATTGCGTACGACTCGTTCGCTGCTGGTTGGAATACCGTTGCCTTTCTGCAACTTTGAATGCAAAGGGCGGCGGCAATGAAAACCATGCCGAAGAACACCTTGCAGGCCGGGCGCGCCGATCGCGCGTGGCGGCCTGGTGCACAGACCACGCGACCGGCGCGCCACCGCGCGATTCGACCGCTACGCCAGGTCAGCGCTCTGCCCGCGAACGCCGGAACACGGATGCGCGACCAGCGCGGGTTGCTACCCCGAAAGCCTCTCGTTTCGACCGAATTCGGCTACTGCGATGCGGAGTAAAGCGATGTTCGAGGGCTGTCACGACCCCCAGGAAGTCGCGCATCTGCTGCGGCATACCTACGGGCTTCCGGTTCAGTTGCTGGCCGGACGCCCGACGATAACCACCGGCTCCATCATGGGCGCGATCGTCATGCCGCCGGAACTGGGTCGCAAGGTGCTCGTCCAATTGGACCGCAACCACACCGCACCCGTCATCGCCGATCCGGGCGAGCGCACATGGACCTTTCTCGTCACGCCCCCGAGCCCCGCTCGGCCGGTCGAGGTCGCGGTCCGGCGCTGTCTCGCCGGTCACGGGGTCACCGTGGTCCCCGGCGGTCGCATCATCCTGCTCCCCAGCTCCGACTCGGCACTGGGCTGGCACTGGGCGGGCGAACCGGCGCCGGGCGTCCTGCGCATGCCGCCGCGCACCGCGGTGATCGAGGCCGTGCACGAGGTCGTCGGGTTGCGCACCTACTGACCACTTGGCGCGACCGGTCCTCATCCGACTGCCCTGGGTGAGGGCCGGTCGGGCGGGTAGAACCCGCCTGTCTACCAGGGGTAACTACTCATGCTCGCGCGCGTCGCGGTGACCAGCATGAAGTCATGACTACCTCCATCGATCCGGCGTTGCTCGCGCGTCTCTCCGGCGAGTTCACGACGCTGGGGACGCAGTTGGGCGTGCTCGGCCGGGATCTGCGTGTGCTACATGAGCAGGTCGTCGCGGATGCGGGTGTCCCGGTGCGTCCGGCCTCATCCGACACGCCGGGTGTGCCCGGGAACGAGGTACCGCGCGGGGCAGCGTCCGGCGAGGCGCGCGATTCGATTGCGCAACCGTCGGTATACGGCGAGACCGGCGGACAGGCGTTCGGCGATGCCTCGGAACCCGGTGCGCCCGCACGCCCGGTCGCGGGGTCGTCGAGTGGAATCGGAGGGTCTGTCAGCGGTGGGTTCGCTGGGTCGTCGTCGCGTGCGACGGATGCCCACGCCAGCGGTGGGTTCGCTGGGTCGTCGTCGCGTGCGGCCGATCCCCTTGCCAGCGGCGGGTTCGCGGGAGCGGGGTACGCGGCGTCCGGCGCGATACCACCGATTACGCCGCCCTGGCCGGGACAATCGTCGGTGGCCGGTGTGCCGGTTCCCCCTCCGCAGCCCACATACGTTCCGCGTTTCGCCCCACCGCCCGGCGGTGCGTGGGGTGGCGCTCAGTGGCCGCCCAACGCGCGGGGACCGATGCCAGGGGCGGTGCCGCCTCGCCCGCCTGTCCCACCGCGCGCGGGGCCAGCGGTGCCGCATACGCCGTGGTGGCAACGTGACGGGGTGATCAGCCGGCTCTTGGCGCTGGCGGGTGTCGCCGTGACGTTGATCGGCGTCGCGATGCTCCTAGTTCTGGCTGCCCAGGCGGGATTCTTCGGGCCCGTGCCGAGAGTGATTGCGGGAGCGGGTTTCTCGGCTGTGCTGTGGGCTGCGGGAATACGAGTCTTCCAGCGGACCGGAGGGCGGGTCGGCGGTATCGCACTGGCGGCCACCGGCATCGCGGGCGCCTATCTCGATGTCGTCGCGGTGACCGCCATCTACCACTGGCTGCATCCGGTACTCGGGCTCGCCGTCGCTTTCGGTGTCGCCACCGCGGGCGTCGGTTTGGCGATGCGGTGGCGCTCGCAGCCACTCGCGGTCCTGGTGGTGCTCGCCGCGGCGGCGCTGTCTCCGGTGGTGACCACGCGGGTGGTACTGCTCGCGTTCCTGATCGTGTTGCAATTGGTCTGCGTGCCGGTGCAATTGACGCGGAACTGGCCATATCTGCACGTGGCGCGCACATTGCCTGCCGTACTGGCGACGTTTGGGTTCGTCGCGGGTGCGGTTCTCGGAACTCCCGCCGCTGGAGAGCGCACCTGGGTGCTCGTGGCCGCGGTGGCGGTCGCGTTGGTCGGAATCACCGGGACGATCGTCGTCGTCCGGCACCGGCCCGCCGATCTCACCGCCTCGCTGACGATGGCGGCAGCGCTCGTGCCGCTGCTGCTCGCCCCGGGGATGTATTCCGAACGGCACATCGCGGTGTCGGTAGCGTCGATCGCCGCCGCGGTGCTCCTGCTCGTCGCCGCGGTGAGCATGGCGCCGAAAGTGAACGAGTTGGTACGGATCCCGGGGCACACGGCCCTCGTGGCCGCCGTCGCGGGCTCGATCGCTGCGCTCGAGGCATGTGTCGGCGTTACCGAGACGCGGACCTTGCCCACGGCTCTGCTGCTGGTGGCGTTGGTCTTCCTCGGCGTCGCTGGCCAGCGGACGTCCCGCCCGACGGCGGGCCTCGGCGCGGCGTTCGCGGTGCTCGGCGGCTTGGCGCTGCTGAGTGTCGCGAGCCCGGAAGTGCTTGCCTCGCGACATCTTTCGGAGGCGAACCTCGGCGTGGCGACCGTGCTCGGCGCGACGCTGGCCCTCGCGGTGATCGCGGTGGCGATGTGGTGCGCGCGGCGATTGCCCGGACCTGCCGCGGGCAGCGCGTGGCCATGGATCGCCGCGAGCGTCGCCGGACTCTACGCGGTGACCACGACGACGGTCTCCCTCGGCGTCGCGACCGGAACGCCGAACGGGTTCCTCCTCGGCCACAGCGCCGCGACCATCCTCTGGATGGCAGCCGCGACCAGCGCCCTCCTGTTCGGACTTCGCGCACTCGCCGAAGCACCCGCGGTCGCCAAACTCGCCTTGGGTTCCGGTTTACTGGTCACGGCAGCCGCACTGGCCAAACTGTTCCTCTTCGACCTGGCCACCTTGGACGGCTTGGTCCGCGTCGTCGCCTTCCTCGTAGTCGGCATTCTGCTGCTCTTGGCAGGTACCCGCTATGCGCGCGCCTTCGCCGACGCGGGGATGGAGCGGTGACAGCTGAGGCGCGGTCGGCGACTCAGCGGCGGTATCCGTCCGACCCGGTTCGGGTTCCGACCTGGTGAACCTGTTGTTTTGAATTTTTTCAAAAATTGATGGAACCGATCGTCGATGTGTCGCGTCCTACATAGCGACGGAGAAGGACTCGAAAGGGGGAGTGTAGATCGCTAGCCCAGGAGGATGCGTAAGGCCATGCACTCGGCATCCGTCGGGTCGGAACATCGCCTGGTCAATCGTGGGTGCGGCGTGGTGTCTAAGAGGTCGCTGGTCGCAGCTCTACACATATAGTGCGGAGGGATTCAATTGTTCGCGAAGTTTTCTCTTCTAGTCGCAGTCGCTGCATCATTACTGGGAGGAGCCGCTGGTGTGGCATCTGCGGAACGGCCGGGAATTCCCGTTAAAGGTCCTCTCGTTGACACATATGAATGTACGGTGTGGATAACTAACCACGGGAACCCGAATTCGGAATACGATTGCCGAGGTCCGGATGGCAAGGTCTATGTGATTCTCCTGACCGGATAGCAAGACGCTATGCGGCCGGCGGTCCGCGGCTCACCGCAGACCGCCGGTTCTCAGGTATGAAAAAGCGCGGACACCTTACTGTTTGGGATGACTCGAGTCTTCCACGCTCACTCGCGGTCGCGGCGGCGCAGTAGTTCGTTCACGCTCACCGTGCGGCCGTCGCCGCCGTGGTGCCTGCCCTCCTCGGGGGCCCGGCCGATGTGGCGGCGGGAGGAGCGCAGTTCGGCCATCCAGCTCTCGATGCTGCTGCGGTTGGTGGTGTCCGGTCCGTTGTACGGCTCCGCGGGGGCCTCGGGTTCGGGTGCGCGGTGCGCGGGGACGTCGGAAGCGGCCGGAGCATCGGGCGGCAGGTGGTGCGCCGGACCGGGCGCGTCGGGGCGCTGTTGTGCGAGATCGACGGTGTGTTCCTGCGAGATGCCCGACAGCGGGCGTGGTTCCGGTGCGTGGGTCGGGCGCGGGGCGGGTGGCGTGATCGGTGAGACGGCGGGTCGCGGGCTGTGCTCGGGCAGGGTCACCGACGGCACACCGGCGTGCGATGCGTTCGGGTCCTGCGGCAGGCCGGTGGGCGGCGCCGGTCGCGGCGGGTGCACGGGCGGTGCCGGCGGCCGTTGCTCCGCTTGGCTGGGCGAGCGAGGATCGTTCGGAACCTGCGAAATCCGCCGCGGGCGAATCGGTTCACCCTGCGGGGGTGTGGGATTCCGTGGTGGTTCCGTGCGTGGCCTGGCCGGATCGAGCGGCGGCGGCGCGGGGGTCGGCTGCGGTGCGGGCGACGGCGGTACCCGGTCCAGCCGCCTGGTCGGCGCCTCGGCCTCGATCTCGGCGACCGTGCGCGGCTTGCGCCTGCGCGGCACCTTGTTGGCGGCGGTGACGGCGGGGATCTGCATGGTCACCGGATCGGTGATCGGCGTGGTCTTCACCAGGTCGACGACATCGCTACCGCCGACGCGCTCGTCATCGAGGATCGGCTCACCGAGCCCGACCTTCTCCTGCACCTTCTTCATCCAGGCAGGCGCCCACCAGCAGTCGTCGCCAAGGAGCTTCATGGTGGCCGGGACCAGCAGCATGCGCAGCACGGTCGCGTCGATGAACAGCGCGGCGATCATGCCGTAGGCGATGTACTGCATCATCACCAGGTCGGAGAAGGCGAACGCACCGGTGACGACGAGCAGGATCAGCGCGGCCGCGGTGATGATCCGGCCGGTCTGCGCGGTACCGATCCGCACCGCCTCGGTGGTGCTCGCGCCTTGGGCGCGCGCCTCGACCATGCGCGACATCAGGAAGACTTCGTAGTCGGTCGACAGGCCGTAGATGATCGCGATGATGAGCACCAGCACGGGCGACATGATCGGCTGCGGAGTGAAATTCAACAGTCCCGCGCCGTGGCCGTCGATGAAGATCCAGGTGAGGATGCCGAGCGTGGATCCGAGACCGAGGGCGCTCATCAGCGCGGCCTTGATCGGCAGCACCAGCGAGCCGAAGGTCAGGAACATCAGCAGCGTCGTCACGAACAAGACGAGCGCGATCATCAAAGGCATCCGGCCCAGCAGCGCGTTGATGCTGTCCTTCTGGATCGTCGGCTGACCGCCCACGAGCATGGTGACGCCGTCGGGCAATGGCAGCGAGCGGAGGTAATCGATGGTCGGGTCGGCGTCCTGCGAATTGGTCAGCGTGACGGACGTGTTGTAGATGGTCTTGTCGTTGGGAGCCGTGCTGGGCGGATAAGCGAATTCGCCGGCCAGCCCGGGCGCTTTGCTCGCCTCCTTCACCACCTTGGCTACCTGGGGAGCGAGGCTGGGATCGTCGACTACGAAAACCAGTTCGATCGGATCCGATTTGCGCAGCGGAAAGATCGTGTCGAACTCTTTCTGCGCCAAGCGGGTCGGATTGTCCGGCGGCAGATACCGCTCGTTGATACCGCCGAAGCTCAGATTCTTGACCGGGATGATCAGCAGCAGCAAGAGGATGCAGAGCGGGATCGCGATCTTGAGCGGGTGCTTCATCACCCAGCGGGTGGAGCGCCCCCAGATACCGTTCTCCACCTCATCGGCGGTCTTGGTCTGGCGGAACCGCTTGAGGCCGAGCAGGTCGACCCGCTTGCCCAGCACCGACAGCATGGCGGGCAACACGGTGATCGAGGTCAGCGCCGCGAGTGTGACCGTCGCGATGGCGCCGTAGGCCACCGATTTCAGGAAGCCCTGCGGAAACAGCAGCATGCCGCCGAGGCTGGCGACGATCATCGTGGCGGAGAACACCACGGTGCGGCCCGAGGTCATCACCGTTCGGCGGACGGCGGTCCTGGTGTCGTATCCCTCGGCGAGTTCCTCGCGGAAACGACTCACTATGAACAAGCCGTAGTCGATGGCCAGGCCCAAGCCGATCATCGAGACGACCGGCGAGACGAACGAATTCACCTCGGTGAACTCGGTGATGAACCGCACGATGCCCCATGCGCCGATCACGGTGAGACCACCGACGATCAGCGGCAATCCGGCGGCGACGATGCCGCCGAAGACGAAGAACAGCAGGACGGCCACCGCCGGGATGGCGAGGATCTCCATGCGCTTCTGGTCGTCGGCCATGGTGTCGTTCAGCGTGCCCGCCACGGCCTGCAGACCCGTCACCTGCACATCCACTCCGGGGATGAAGAAAACGTTCTTCACCTTCCGGTAGTTGCGCACCATCTCGGTGTCGTTGTCGCCCTTGATGGCGATGGAGGCGAAGGCGTACTTCTTGTCCTTGGAGCCGAAAACGGAGGCCTGGACTGGAATGTTCGCGCTGTTCCGCCAGTAGACACCGTTGATCTTGGTGATCTCGTCGGGATGATCGCGGGGCAGACTCCCTAGATTGTCGAGGATCTTGCCGCTGAATTCCGGGTCATCGATAGTCTTGCCCTCCGGCGCCGTGTACAACACGATGACGTCGGATTTGTGATCCCGTTCGAAGGCACCGTCTTTGATTCGCGCCGCGCGCGCCGACTCCGAGGTCGGATCATCCCACCCGCTGGAGCTGAGGTGGTCCTCCAACCCGAGGCCGTAGCCACCGAGAGCCAGAAGACCGGCCACGACCACGCCGATGACGGCGAATCGCAGCCGGTATACCAGATCGCCCCAGCGTGTGAACACTAAGCGACTCCTTGGGCGGGGCGAGAGGTGAGCAGTGCCGACAGCGGCCGGAACGGCTGCAGCCAGGCACCCTCGTCGGGCAGCGAGTCGAGGCTCACCCGGGGCAGCGGTTCACGGAACACGCCCGGAATGTCCTCGAGGTCGATGAATTCGAGAGTATCGGATGTGACGGCCCAACTCGCGTGCTCGCGGAAGCCGAGCACCTGAACCGGCACTCCTTTGGCGGCGAGCGCCTCCAGCGGTTCGCGGAACGCCTGGCCGTCGGCGGAGGCGACCATGATGCCCGCCAAGCCCGCGCCGCGGCTGCGTAAGGCGATGTGCGCCAGCATGTCGGCGTCGACGTCGGAGTCCTCGTCGATCTTCGGTTTGGCGAAGACCGCGTAGCCGACGTTGCGCAGCGCCTCCACCCAGGGCCGCACGACGTCGGCGGTGCCGGGCGCGATGTTGGTGAAAACGGTGGCCTCGGGTTCCACCCGATGCACCGCGCCCACCGACAGTTCCGCGGTCCGGGCCAGCAGCCAGCGGCCGAGCGCGTCGAACCGCGGGCGGTAGGCGGCGGTCGGACGACCGCCCAGAATGGCGCCGAGGCCCATGTCGAGGTTCGGGGCGTCCCACACCAACAGGACGCGGCGCACGTCCGGCCCCGAGCTGCCCAGACCTTCCGCTCCGCCGCCGTGCACCTCCCCGGCAACATCGACCACTTCGTGGGCCATTTCACTGACGCTCATCGGTCGATCTTCCCCCATATGAGCTCCGTGATGGCGCTACCGGCGCGATGTGCCTTGCCCTCGAATTTCGTGACGGGCCGCTCGAAACCGATCGGCGCGGTGGCGCGATGCTCCGCGCTGACACCGCCCGTCGCCTCGTTGAGACCCGAGAGCAGGGGCTCCGCCATGCCGACCGCGTGGATGTGCTCGGCATAGCCCGCGTGGTCGGTGGCGACGTGCAGCACACCGCCCGGCTTCAGGCGGTTGGCGATCAGCGCGACCGTCGCGGGTTGCAGCAGCCGCCGCTTGTGATGGCGCGCCTTCGGCCACGGGTCGGGGAAGAACACCCGGACGCCGGTCAGCGACTCCTCGGCAATCATGTTTTCCAGTACGTCGACCGCGTCGCCGCGCAGCAGGCGGATGTTCTCGATCCCTTCGCGCTCGATGCGCTGCACCAACTGCGCCAGGCCAGGCTGATACACCTCGATGCCGACCAGGTTCAGGTGCGGTTCGGCCTGCGCCATGACGGCCGTCGCGGTGCCCGTGCCACAGCCGATCTCGATGACCAGCGGAGCGTCGCGACCGAACCAGGCGGCGGCGTCCAGCGGCTCGTCGGCGACCTCGCGGCCGATCGAGGGCCACATCCGGTCCCAGGATTGCTGCTGGGTGGCGGTCAGCGCGCCCCTGCGCGACCGGAAGCTGGTGACTCGTGGGTACAGGCGGGAGCCGGTCTTGTGCCTGGGCCCGCCCTCGGCCGGAGCCGAAGCTGTGGACGGCGGGCCCGGAACTGACTCGGCAGTATGGTTCGCGGCGTCGTTCACGGCGTCCATTGTCCAGCATCCGGCGATCAGTGCGGCAAGCGGTTGTGCACGGGCCGCTGAGCAGGAGGTCAGGCGGCGCGCGCGGGCGCGATCCTCGGCTCGGTCGGCCGTTGCTGACGCAGCGGTCTTCCGAGCGCGACCTTGGCCGCGGTCACCGCCATCTCCAGCAGTCCGCGCACGCCCGAGGGTGAGGCGGCGACCGACCAGACAGTCCTGTCGCCCGCGTCGCTCACCGGTTGCCCGGCGAACCGGTCTGCCAGCCAGTCCAGGCTGATCGGCGTGGACAGCGGCAGCAGCGAGAAGTGCTCGCTGAGCCGGTCGCGAACGTAGGTCACCGCGGCGCCGCCGCGACGGTAGCGGGCCACCTGGCCGTCGATGCCCTCGATGTGGATGACCTGGTCGTGGATGGGTTGCACCACCAGCAGCGGGCAGGCCGGCGTCGTATTGCCGAGCCGAAGATCGTCGAACATCGCCCGCAGCTCCGGGGTGTCGAGCACCTCGGCGAGCGGGCGGTCGAGGAAGTCGTCCACCTTCTTGCCCGCCAGCCCGAGGATCGCGCCGACCGGCGTCGCGTTCTCGGCGCGGACGACGAACCGGTGGCCGTCCGGGCTGAGCTCGTTGTCGATCAGCGAGCTCAACGCGGGATACAGCCTGCGCAGGGCGGCGATGACGATGGCGGGCAGACCCGCGAAGGGCGTGCCGTTGAGCCGGTCGAAGACCTGGCGCGGGTCGCCGACCGGGGCGCCGAGCACCGCGCCGACGATGTCCAGTTCGGGGGCGTAGGTCGGCGCCATCTCGACCGTCCACGAGCTGGCCATGCCGCCGCCGGAGTAGCCCCACACCGCGACGCGGGTTTCCGGGCCGAGCCCGAGGGGGTCGAAGCGCAGGGCGGCGCGGATGCCGTCGAGCGCGCGGTAGCCGGGCTCGCGCGGCGCGCCGAAGTTACCGTGCGGTCCCTCGTGGTCGGCGATGCTCACGGCCCAGCCGCGCCGCAGCGCGTTCGCGACCAGGAGCCATTCGAACTGGGTGATCGAACCGAGCGCCCGCGAGCCGTGACGCAGCGCGTAGGACGGCGAGCATTTCTCGGTCACCGCGTCCATCGCGGTCTGGAAGGCCAGCAGCGGGCGATCCTGGTCCGGTTCCGCGCCGATCGGAAGCAGGACGGTGGTGATCGCCGCTTCCGGCGCCCCGTGCAGATCACAGCTGCGGTAGAGTAACTGCCAGGCCGAGACCTGTTGCGGGACAATTCCGAACAGCGCCACTTCGATCTTCCTGCTGCGCAGAATGGTGCCCGGCGCCTTGGCCGCGAACCCTTTCGGCGGTCGATGGAACGGGTCCGTGCTGGGCAGCAAGGGCTTGCGGTCCGCGGGACAGGCGGGCTCCCGGTCGACAGCGCCGATGACATTCGCGGTCATCGCAACCTCCTCATCTTCGAGGTCGGTTGCCGCATGCGAAAGTTCAAGCTGCGCACCGGTTATGGTGCCGACCACTTCTGCAGGGTAAGTGACCGACCGGGCGTGTGGGAACCCCGCGATACACGTCATTCCCGGCACTAGACTCCCCGGCATGAGCAGACCGACAGTATTCATCACCGGCGCGGCGGCGGGCATCGGGCGGGCCACGGCCTTGCTTTTCGCTGCGCAGGGATACCAAGTCGGGGCTTACGACATCGATGAAGTCGGGCTGACCAGGCTTTCCGGTGATATCACAGCCAAGGGTGGCGTAGTTAACACAGGAGTGCTCGATGTGACGAACGCCACGCAGTGGGCGGAGCGGCTCGCGGAGTTCCACGCCGCGACGGGACGACTGGACATCCTGGTCAACAACGCCGGGATCCTGCGCGCGGGGCCGTTCGAAGAGATCGACATCGCCGCCCATCGGGCGATCGTGGAGGTCAACGTGGTGGGCGTGCTCACCGGGACACACAGTGCGTTCCGCTACCTGCGCGACACGCCGGGCGCGCAGGTGGTCAACCTGTGCTCGGCTTCGGCGATCTACGGCCAGGCCGAACTCGCGAGCTACGGTGCGACCAAGTCCGCCGTCAAGAGCTTCACCGAGGCGCTCGACCTGGAATGGGAGCGCCACGACATCCGCGTGCTCGCGATCTGGCCGCTGTTCGTGGCCACGGCCATGGTGGACGGCGTGACGACCGGGACGACGAAATCGCTGGGCGTACGACTGACCGCCGACGACGTCGCGGCCGGGATCTGGGAGGCCACCCGCAAGCGCGCCCGGCTGCCGAAGGTGCACTACGAGATCGGCGCGCAGGCGAAGGTGCTCGCGACGGTAGGGAAATACGCGCCGAACTGGATGGTGCGCACCGCCAACAAATACTTCAGTGGCAGCTGAGCCCGTCGAACCTGCCCGGCGAGCCGACTTCTGACACAATTGCGCACCGTAAAAGGGGGTGGGTGCAGCATGCCGACAGCCACTGATTCCGATGGGCCGCTGCGGGAGCGTGGCGTGCCGACGTCCGCGCACGATCAGCTCGACAAGCTGCTCGCCGAGCTGCGCTTCGGCACCGGGCGGGATCCGCAGATCGGGTACGCCGCGGCGGCGGCCGTCAGCGCGTGGCGCAAGCCGCCGCGCATCCAGGTGACCGGGCGCGCGCACGCGGGGCGGACAACGGTGCTGCACGCGCTCGCGCTCATGTCTGCGGTGGAGACCGATCCGGTGGACCGGCCGGATGCGCCCGACCCCGACCTCGACGCCGACATCGTCGTCTACGTGCTGTCGGCCGCGCCGACGCCGGCCGATCGGAGGGTGCTGGCCACGCTGCCGCCGCAGCGCACGATCGCGGTGCTGAACAAAGCCGACGCGATCGGCTCTCGCTGGGGCGATGCCGTGGCCTCGGCCCAGCAGTACGGCAGTCAGCTGCGGCTTCCGGTGGTTCCGGTGGTCGCCTCGCTCGCGATGCGCACCAGGGCGGGCGCGCTGACCGGCGCGGAGCTGGACCTGCTGCGCAAACTCGCCACCGAAGCCGACCCCGCGTTGCTCCTCGCGCCGGACCTGTTCGTCGCACCGGGGCCGGATGCCGCCGAGCGCGAGGAACTGCTGCGCCGCTGGGATCTGTACGGCGTGGCCTGCGCGTGCACGGCCCTACGGCACGATCCGGATCTCGCTCCGCAGGCGCTGCTGCAGATCTTGCACGCGGCCAGCGGCATCGACGCGCTCCACCAGTTGCTGCACCGCCGCTACGAACAAGTGTCCGCGCTGCGCGGCGGCGAGCTGCTCGACGAGCTGGCCCGGCTCGCCGCCCGCGCGGTCCCGGAGGAGGGCGGCCGGGCGCGCGACCTCCTGGAGTCCTATCTGTACAGCGACGACGCCGTCTGGCTCGGGCTCTGCGCGGGCTTGGCGGGGCCCGAAGTGGCCCATCTCGCCGCAGGGTATTCCGCGCCCGCTCCTTCCGACGCCGACGATGCGCTTGCCCGCGCCACGCGCTGGCACGCGGTCGTCACCAGCGATATGCCCCCGGCCGCCCGCCGCGCCGCGTTGCGGGTGCACAACGGGTACGTCCGACTATGGGAACGGATGAGCAGTGCCGGTCTCTGAGCCGCCGGAATCGGCGTCGCCTGGTGCGGCTGCCGCGGTGGATCCGCCTTCTCACACGGCGGGCGACTCCGCCGACGGCGAAGCCGAGCGCCCCGCCGCGCTCGTCCCCGAGCTCGCGGCCGTGGTGGAGCGATGGAATCCGCAAGGTATGGCGCTGCTGCGCGCGGTGCACGACTCCGGTGGCGCTCGTGCGGTCACGGTGATCGGCCCCGCCGACGTCAACACGACCTTGTTGCGCACCGAGTTGGCCCGGTTCGAACCGCGCCTCACGCTGTCGGAACCCCGCGCCGACGCCGTATCGGAGTCCGCCCCGCCCGCGGTGGCGTTGATCCTGCTCGACGCGGGCACCATCATCGGCGCGGACACGCTCGGGGTGGTCGATCGGTTGCGCGCGGACGGCGCCCGCCTGCTGCTCGCCATGAACGGCGTCCACGCCCACCGGGACTGGCACGCCGTGCGGGAGCGCGACCTGGAGTTGCTCGCCGCGTCGGGCGCGGGCGATCTGGACATCGTGCCGGTCTCGGCGCGGCTCGCGGCCGCCGCACGCGCCGCGGGCGACGCCGGACTGCTCGATCGCTCCGGTGTCGGCGCATTGCACGCGCGGCTCACCGCGGCAGCCGCCGCAGGCGGTGACCGGCCGGGTGCGGTGACCGGCCGGGTCCTCGCCGACACGCGTCGACGGGTGGCCGAACAGGTGGCGGTGCTGCGCTCCGGCGCCGAAGCGGCCCGGCTGCGCGAGGAGCGCGCCCTTCTGTTGGCCGGTCGCGACGGGGGGCGCGCCACCGCGATGTCCACCCTGCGCGGGCAGCTGCACCTGGCCCGGGTGGACCTGATGACCGAGATCGGCGCGAGCATCCGGGCGCTGCACACCGCCGTGCGCGCCGAGCTGGACCGGCTGCGGCCCGCCGAGCTCGGCGGCTACCCCACTCGGCTGCAGCAGTCCGTCACCGAACTGACCGGCGCCCTCGACCACGTCATCGACCAGCGCATCGCCGAACTGAGCGCCCGGATCGAGAGCACGGATCGGGGTTCGCCTACGCGGCGGCGCGACCAGGCCCCTCGGGTCGGCCCGGATCCCGAGCCACGCCATCGGGGTGTCGAAGATCACCTTATGATCGCGCTCGGCGCGTCGGCCGGTGTCGGTCTGGGTCGCTTGCTGGTTGCTCCGTTCTCCCTGGTATCGGCCCTCGACGTCGCGAGCGTGCCGGTAACGTTGCTGCTCGGCGGCGGTGCGGCGGCGTGGGTGGTCCGAGCACGGCGCCAGCTGGCCGATCGAGCGCACATCCGGCAATGGGTCGCCGACGCGTTGGTCAACGTAAAAGCGCAGCTCGAGCAGCGCGTGGTGACCGCACTCGTGGAAGCGGAGACCACTTTGGCCGATCACGTGGTCCAGGCAAGCACCGCGCGAATGGTCGAGACGGATCGCAGGGTGGCCCGGCTGGAGGCCGAATTGCGCCGGATGGCGGCCGAGCAGCCGGGGCAGCTCGCCGCATGCGAGCGCGACGTCCGGATCCTCGATCGCTGGATCGCGCCTGTTGAAACGAACGACCAATTGGGTACACAGTGAGGAACCCGATACCGTACCGGCCGTCACATCGCGTTAACCTCTATTCAGGAACTTGGGCGTCCGCTAAGTCCTGATCTGCCGCCCTCCTGGGGTGCGCGTTCGACCGGTCGGAGCGGGCGCCTTCCCGCCAACGGTGGCGCTCGGTGCATCCGCGCTGGTCATGGGCCTAGGGCCAGGCGGCGGAGCATCGAACAGCCGCCCATCTCAGGAGAGTTTTCATGACGTCAGCGACCATTCCTGGTCTTCGTGGATCCGACGGCAAGGCGCCGACCGAGCACAGCGAACTACTCGCCTGGGTACAAGAAGTCGCCGAACTCACCCAGCCGGATCGAGTGGTGTGGGCAGACGGCTCCGACGAGGAATGGGAGCGGCTCACCGAGCAGCTCGTCGCGGCGGGGACGTTCAAGCGGCTGGACGAGAAGAAGAAGCCGAACTCCTTCCTCGCCCTCTCCGATCCCTCCGACGTGGCCCGGGTGGAGTCGCGCACCTACATCTGTTCGAAGACCGAGGCCGACGCGGGCCCGACCAACAACTGGGTCGACCCGACCGAGATGCGCGCCACGATGACCGAGCTGTACCGCGGGTCGATGAAGGGCCGCACCATGTACGTGGTGCCGTTCTGCATGGGCCCGCTGGGCGCCGAGGACCCGAAGCTGGGCGTCGAGATCACCGACTCCGAGTACGTCGTCGTGTCGATGCGCGTGATGACCCGCATGGGCGCCGCCGCCCTGGAGAAGCTGGGCGCCGACCGCCCGTTCGTGAAGGCGCTGCACTCCGTGGGCGCGCCGCTGGCCGACGGCCAGGCCGACGTGCCGTGGCCGTGCAACGACACCAAGTACATCACCCACTTCCCCGAGGATCGGGAGATCTGGAGCTACGGCTCCGGCTACGGCGGCAACGCGCTGCTCGGCAAGAAGTGCTACTCGCTGCGGATCGCCTCGGCGATGGCCCACGACGAGGGCTGGCTGGCCGAGCACATGCTGATCCTGAAGCTGATCTCCCCAGAGAACAAGGCCTACTACATCGCCGCCGCGTTCCCCAGCGCCTGTGGCAAGACCAACCTCGCGATGATCCAGCCGACGGTGCCGGGCTGGCGCGCGGAGACCTTGGGCGACGACATCGCCTGGATGCGCTTCGGCAAGGACGGCCGTCTCTACGCGGTGAACCCCGAGTTCGGCTTCTTCGGCGTCGCGCCGGGCACCAACCGCAGCTCCAACCCGAACGCCATGGCGACCGTGGAGGCGGGCAACACCGTCTACACCAACGTCGCCCTGACCGATGACGGCGATGTGTGGTGGGAGGGCCTGGAAGGCGAGCCCGATCACCTGATCGACTGGAAGGGCAACGACTGGTACCAGCGCGAGACCGAGACGCTGGCCGCGCACCCGAACTCCCGCTACTGCACGCCGATGGCGCAGTGCCCGATCCTGGCGCCCGAGTGGGACGACCCGCAGGGCGTGCCGATCTCGGCGATCCTGTTCGGCGGCCGCCGCAAGACCACCGTCCCGCTGGTCACCGAGTCCTTCGACTGGCAGCACGGTGTGTTCATGGGCGCGACGCTGTCCTCCGAGCAGACCGCGGCCGCCGAGGGCAAGGTCGGCACCGTCCGCCGCGACCCGATGGCCATGTTGCCGTTCCTCGGCTACCACGTCGGGGACTACCTGGGCCATTGGATCAACGTCGGCAAGAACGCCGACGCGGGCAAGCTGCCGAAGATCTTCTACGTGAACTGGTTCCGCCGCGGCGGCGACGGCCGCTTCCTGTGGCCGGGCTTCGGTGAGAACTCCCGCGTGCTGGAGTGGATCATCGGCCGTATCGAGGGTTCCGCCCACGCCGAGGCGACCGCGATCGGCAACGTGCCGACCGCCGCGCAGCTCGACCTGGAGGGGCTGGATGTCGACCCCAAGGACGTCGACGAGGCGCTCGTCGTGAACGCCGACGAGTGGCGCAAGGAGATCCCGCTGATCGAAGAGTGGTTCGAGTTCGTCGGCGACAAGCTGCCTTCCGGCGTGCGTGACGAGTTCGAGGCGCTCAAGCAGCGTCTGGGCTGACACTCCACCCAAAGTAGCATTCGCCCGCACCATCCGGCAGATGGTGCGGGCGATTTGTTCTGCGAGACAAACGTTTCCGTGCTCAGCGCGGTCCGGAAGCACCCTTCGAGCATCGCGGTCGGCCGTGGAGCTCGCCGGACCACTCCGCGCGGTCCGCCCTCCACGAACCATGGCTTGTCGTCCAGCGTGGTCGTCGCTCTACCGCGCGGAGATCGCGGATCATGGCTGCCGGAAACGGCGACACCGTGTCGGTTATAGAATCCCGAGGGCTTCGAGCTGATCCAAAATTTCCGACACTCGTGTGTGAATCGATCTCATGCAGGCGACGAGCGGCACATCGTCATCGGTATCCGGAACATTGACTACGACAGTCGCCACGAGTCGGTTGTTGTATGTGAGCTGAGATTGTGTGAACCCAGGGCGAAGCTTCAAACGGAAATGTTTGAAAACAGCTCCCGGCACGAGTTCGTGGACTGCCAGTCCTGGAATATCCACGACTTCGTAGTCATCCGATGGTGCGAAAATAAGCTCGGTCCTGAAGGAGTTGGTGACGAGCACTCGGCGGTGCGCGTCACGGTCGACGAGTTCGCGGAGAAGCCCGAGTGGGTGATGTGTCGGCTGCGGATCGTTATATGGCTGATGGCGGAGAATTATGGCTGTGGTCGTGGCGTCGAATATCTCCTGAACGCATATCTCCTCACCCCTGCTGTCCGTGCTGCTCAGCAAGATCGGGAAATGCTCCGCGTGCGGGTAGACGGCGTGGTCGAGGGCGGCCCTCGAGTTGGTGAGCGCGTCACCGGTGATCAGTCCCCACTCGTCGGGCACCTCGGATACGCTCACCGCGGCCACCTGGCAATCGATCTCGTTCTCGTATTCCAGGCTCGGGGAAAGGTCGACTCGGACTTCGACCTGGTTCGCGTTCTGGTATTCCGAGATCATGCGTTCGAGGTCATTGATGTGGTGTCCCGCGCGAGCAAGCTTGTGCCGTGCGCTTGCGATGCCGGTGACACCGTTCATAACGTTGAGCATACCGATCGGTCTGACGGGGCGGCTTGGTTATTCGGCGAACGGTGACATCCGGATCATGGCCAGGAAACCCGCCCTGTTGAGCCAATGAATCCGGCCTTTCGGCATCGCCTTCGCTTCCGCTCGGAAGGCGGCGACGACATGCCGTGCGAACTCCAGTCGCGGGTGCCGCCGCAGCAGTTCGGCGACCCACTCGCGGTCCAGTTCCGCCAGTCGCGTCCCGAGTACGTCCACCGAGGCTCCTGCGGAGACGAAGCCGCCGGGGTCGCCGAGATCGTCGGCGACCCCGGGCGTGATGTGGGCGGCGATGGCCGCGCCGATCGCTTCGGCCCGTTCCGGCGGCGCGCCCGCGCCCAGTGCGACGGCGGCCGCCCGTTCGCCGCCGACCACGGCGAAACACCGTCCGGGCGTGGGATGTTCGAGTTGCAGGTCGTGCAGTAGACAGGAGACGTAGACGAGCTCGTCGTCGTAGGCGGCGCCGTCGAGATCCGCCAGGACCCGTCCGAAGTAGTAGGTCCGCAGCGAATGGTTCAGCACGTGCGGCGACAGCGACTCCCGCGCCTCGGTCTCCGCCGCGACGGCGAGCTGGGAGTCGGGTAACCGCAGGCCGGCGAACTCCAGCCGCCCGCGTCCCCGCCTGCCCAGTGCCAGCCGGAGCCGGTTGGGCGCCATGGCGGGCAGCGTGCGTGCGGTCGCGACGGCCAACGCGCGGCGTTGCTCTTTCGACAGAGCGCCCCCGGTGCGGGTGGCCCATGCCCAGTCGAGGCCCGTCGGTGCGGCCACGATTCCTCCTTCTGGTCGGAACTCGGTGTGCACTGAAGTCAAGCGTGTGTCCGGATCCGCGGCGAGTGGCGGAAATGACAGTATTGCTCGGATTCGTGCCAAACTGGGGACGATGAAGCAAGTCGTGGCGCTCGCGCTGGACGGGGTGATGGCCTTCGACCTGGCCTGTGCTGTTCAGGCGTTCCGGCACGGGCCGGGCAAGACCGGCGAGCCGTCCGGGTTCGAGATGCGGACCTGTGGGGTGCGTCCCGGTCCGGTGTGGACACCCAACGGCTTCGAATTGCGCGTGGAGCACGGGCTGGAGGCGTTGGCGGAAGCCGATGTCGTCGTCGTGCCCGGCATCGGTATCCCGACCCTGCCCACCCCACGGGAGGCGCTCGTCGCATTACGCGGCGCGGCCGCGCGGGGCGCGACCATGGTGAGCATCTGCGTCGGCGCGTTCGTCCTGGCCGAGGCCGGGGTGCTGGACGGACGACGCGTGACTACGCACTGGGCCTATTGCGACGAGTTCGCCGAACTGTATCCGGCGGTGCGTTTGGACCCGACGGCCCTCTACGTCGATGACGGCGACGTGCTGACGTCGGCCGGGCTGTCGGCGGGTCTCGATCTGTGCCTGCACATCGTCCGCCGCGAGCTGGGCGCGCACGCGGCGGCGGAGCTGGCCAGGTGGAACGTCACCGCGCCGCACCGGGAAGGCGGTCAGGCGCAATACATTCCGGACGCACCCGCCGCGCGTACCGATGGCGGTCTCGCCGCGACGATGGCCTGGGCGGTGGCGGAACCAGCTGCGGCGGTGGACGTTTCGGCGCTGGCCGCGCACGCGCTGATGAGCGAGCGGACCTTCATCCGTCGTTTCAAGGCGCAAGTCGGCACCACGCCGCGGCGGTGGCTGGATGCCCAGCGCACCGCACGGGCGCGCGAGCTTCTGGAAACCACGCGTTTGCCAGTGGAAGTCGTCGCGGTAAAGGCCGGGTTCGGCAGCGTCACCGCGCTCCGGGCGCACCTGCGTGCGGCGACGGGCGCGACACCGGCCGCGTATCGCCGGTCGCTGGGCCGGTGAACGCACCGGGGTGAAGTGCCTGGTACGGCGAATGACCTTGCGGGGGAGATGATTCGGTTGTGCCGACCTCGGCGCTCTGGAGTCGGGCGGTCGGATCGGTGTCCCGCGTCACACTCTAGTTCGCGAAATTCCCACGGACCGATCGGTTTAGCCGGATGGGAAAGGGGGTAATGATCTTGTCGAGAGATTTCGTGTATTCGTAACCTATGCTTGGCGTGTTCTTCCTTCCGCATCACCCAGTCGGATTACTGGCGGTTAACTGATCGACTGAACGACTTCCCTACCGATATCGGACCCGCGATGCCGCGGCGCACGGCGAGATCGACGCGAGAGGTGGATGGAGCATGGCCGATCCGGAGATGACGATGTCGGTTGCCCCGATGGTGGCCGAATTCGAGTTCGAGACCGTGAGTACCCCGCTGCGCCGGGCCGCGGGACGGCTGCGCGCGGTGCTGCCGCCCGGGTGGCGCGTCGAGATCGTCGACGCACCACCCCGGCGTTACGGCAACCGTGCTCCGCTGCTGCGTGTGGTCATGCCACCGGAGTGATCAGCCGGTCCAGCCGAGCGGCATGAGCAGCGACTTCTGCTCGCAGAACGAATCGAGACCCTCCGGGCCGTTCTCGCGGCCGAGTCCGGAGGCTTTGTAACCGCCGAACGGCGAACTCGGATCGAACGCGTACCAATTGATCGCGTAGGTGCCGGTGCGCACCCGCGCCGCGATCTCGGCGCCGTGTTCGATATCGGTCGTCCACACCGAGCCCGCGAGACCGTAGACCGAGTCGTTGGCGATGGCCACGGCCTCGTCCTCGGTCTCGTACGGGATGACCGAAAGCACCGGTCCGAAGATCTCCTCTTGGGCGATGGTCGACTTGTTGTCCACGTCGGCGAAGATCGTCGGCTCGACGAACCAGCCCCGGTCCAGCCCCTCCGGGCGACCGCCGCCGAGCACGAGTCGCGCTCCCTCGGCCTTGCCCTTGGCGATGTAGCCCTCGACCCGATCGCGCTGGCGTTCGGAGATCAGCGGACCCAGCTGCACGCTCGGGTCGTTCGGGTCGCCCACCTTCATCGTCTTCACGTGTTCGACCAGCGCGTCGAGAATCTCGTCGTACCGGCTGCGCGGGGCGAGGATGCGGGTCTGCGCGACACAGCCCTGCCCGCTGTTCATCAGGCCGGAGAACGCGAGCACCGGGATATTGGCCGCGACGTCCATGTCGGGCAGCAGGATCGCCGCCGACTTGCCGCCGAGTTCGAGCGAGACGCTCTTGAGCTGACCGGTGGCGATGGCGCCGATCTTGCGGCCGACCGCGGTGCTTCCGGTGAAGGTCACCTTGTCCACGCCGGGGTGTGAGACGAGGTACTCGGCCGCGTCGGGCTCGGCGGGCAGCACCGAGAGCACGCCTTCGGGCAGGCCCGCCTCGGTGAAGATGTCGGCGACCAGGTTCGCCGTGAGCGGAGTCAGCGGGGCGGGCTTGAGCACGATGGTGCAACCGGCCAGCAGGGCGGGCGCGAGCTTGTTGACCGCGAGGAACAGAGGGACGTTCCACGCGGTCACCGCCGCGACGACACCGCGCGGCTCGCGGGTGACCCGAGTGGTGCCGAACCCGCCCACCCGGGTCTCCGACCACGGGAAGGACTCCGCCAGGGCCGCGTAGGCGTCCAGTGCGGCGACCGCGGGCAGCTGGTTCAGCGTCATCGCGATCATTTGCGGCGCGCCGACCTCGGCGGTCAGCGCGGCGAGCAGATCGGCGGAACGCTGTTCGATCAGCCGGGCGGCGCGGGTGAGTACCTCGGCTCGCTCCTTCGGGGGCGTGGCGGGCCACGGTCCGTGATCGAAGGCGTGCCTGGCCGCGGCGACCGCGGCGTCGACATCCGCCCGGCTCACCGCGGGGACGCTGCCCACCGGCTCGACCGTGGCCGGCGAGATGACCTGGATGCGCTCGGCGGTGGCTGGCGCGGTCCAGCGGCCGCCGATGAACAAGCTGTCGTAGTGCATGAGAACACGTTACAGTTTTGCCTCCGCATTGTCTGTAACCTGTTCCAGTTTTACGGCCCGGCGGCGCCCTGGCCAGTCTGAATCCCGACCTCTCGGTTCGCTTTTCGCAGAACGCACTATTGCGTTCTGTTGCTGGAAGGGGGATGCTGTATCGACATATCAGCTCGCTCCATTACCGAATCGTTACCGCAAACTGGGGAGTCCGAGTCATGGCGGTGCAAGTGATCGGCCGGTCGCTGATGACCAGTGATCAAACCGAGCATCAGGCTAAGAGTGTCGGCAGCGGCGGGTGGGTGGTCTCGTTCCTACCCGGACGCACCCTGACAATCGAGCAGGCGACGGCGGCTATGCAGGCCGCGGAGGCGGTCGCCGCCGTAGGGATGCTGGCCGACCTGGTCGGGCTCACCACGCTCGAGACCGTCGGGTTGGCGATGCGCGAATCGCCGTGGAGCGAGCCCGTGCACGCTCCCTGTGGGAAGCGGCACTGGCGCCGCGGATGGCTGGAGCCGTACTTCGGCTAACTTTTGGTTGCCACCACGACCAGATTGCTCACAAGTAACTCACGCACCATCGGCACCCGGATCAACCACCACGCCCAGCGGGGGTGGTAGCGCGGGAAGACCGTGTGCACCTCCGCCGGAGTACGTGCCGCCCAGCGCAATCCGTCAGCGGCCCGCACCGCGAACAGCGACGTGCCGAACCTGTTCTTGGGTTCGCGCCCGTGCTTGCGCCGATACCGCCGGGCGGCGTACTCGCCACCGAGGTAGTGCCACGGCCCGGTCTCGTGGCCGCCGAACGGGCCGTGCCACACCGTGTAGGAGAGCACCATCAGCCCGCCCGGCCTGGTCACCCGCACCATCTCGTCGGCCATCACCCACGGCTTCGAGACATGTTCGGCGACGTTCGACGAGAAACAGATGTCGATCGCGTCGTCGCGGAACGGCAGCGCCATCCCGGACCCGCGGACCGCGCCCGCCACGGAAAGGCCCGCGGCGTGCATCTCCGTCGGATCGGGCTCCACCGGAATGTAGCGAGCCCCCGTACGGGCGAACTCGTCCGCGAAGTAGCCCGGACCGCCGCCGACGTCGAGTATCGTCGCCCCGTCCAGCGACCGGCCGGTGAGATCGGCGTAGAAGTCGGCGATCAGCGCCGCGCTGTCGGCGGCCAGACCTCCGTAGAACAGGGCCGGGTCGGTCTGCTCGAACCGGAAACTGCCGAGCAGTCGCAGCGACCGGCGCAGGGTCGCCCGGCGGGCGAACCGAGGCGAACTCCTGCGTGTCGGCGTCTTCGCGGCTTTGAGCACGGCGCCGAGTCTCGCACAACCCGGATGCCGGCCTGCTCGGGCGGGTGCTCGGGATAGGGTGTAGCGCGACGTCCGACATTCCCACCGGGACCTACTGACCGAGAGAAGCTCCACCGTGCGCGAAGTCCTCCTGCTCTGCTGGCGCGACACCGGGCACCCACAGGGCGGCGGCAGCGAGCGGTACCTCGAGCAGGTCGGCGCGCAGCTCGCGGCACGCGGGGTTCGAGTCACCCTCCGTACCGCCCGCTATCCGGGGGCGCCGCGGCGCGAACACGTCGACGGCATCACCATCAGCAGGGCGGGCGGACGCTACACGGTGTACCCGCGAGCGCTGGCCGCGCTCCTGCTGGGCAGGATCGGTCTCGGCCCGTTGCGCGGCGTGCGGCCGGACGCGGTGATCGACACCCAGAACGGCATACCGTTCTTCGCCACCGCCGTCACCGCGGCCCCGTCGGTGGTGCTGGTGCACCACGGTCACCGGGAGCAGTGGCCGGTCGCGGGCCGGCTGGTCGGCCGCGTCGGCTGGTGGATCGAGTCGTGGCTGTCGCCCCGCGTACACCGCCGCAATCAATATCTGACCGTTTCCCTGCCGTCGGCGGAAGAACTGGCCACCCTCGGTGTGGACCGCTCCCGAATCGCGGTGGTTCGCAACGGGGCCGAACCTGTTCCAGTGGACGCACCCACCGGCGCCGCGGAAACCCGCACTCCCACACCAACTGTCGTGGTGCTGTCCCGGCTGGTGCCGCACAAGCAGATCGAGGACGCGCTCGCGGCCGTGGCCCGGCTGCGCGACCGCATCCCAGGTCTGCGCCTCGACGTGATCGGCGGCGGCTGGTGGGCGGACAACTTGCGGGACAACGCCCGCGAACTCGGTATCGCCGACGCCGTCACCTTCCATGGGCACGTGGACGAGCGCCGCAAGCACGAACTCCTCGCGCGCGCCTGGGTGCATGTGCTGCCTTCCCGGAAGGAGGGGTGGGGGCTCGCGGTGATCGAGGCGGCACAGCACGGTGTTCCGACGGTCGGCTATCGCAGCTCGCGCGGGCTCACCGATTCCATCGTGGACGGCGCCACCGGAATCCTGGTCGACGACGTCGCCCAGTTGGCCGACGCCGTCGGCGACCTGCTGGACGATCCCGGCGCGCGCACGGTCATGGGGGAGAAGGCCCGCGCCCGCGCGCGCGAATTCTCTTGGGAGCAAACCGGAAACGGAGTCTACGAAGTATTGGCGGCGGCCGCCCGCGGCGAGCACACGAGCGGGTTGATCGCGCCGCGGACAGCGGACTGAAATCGTGCGTCAGTTCCGTGATCGCGAGCGGAATCGTGCGCCGAGAGCGGTCAGTGTGCCTGCGACGAGCACCGCGACCCAGAGCAGGTGGGCCGTGGCGGCGACGGAGCGTTGTGTGGTCGTCGAGGTACCGCGCTCGACGACACCGGGCACGCGATACAGCGCCAGGTCCGCGTCCTCGTAGACCTGTTCGACCTGGGCGAGAGTCGACGCCGATGCGCCGACCGGTCCAGGGGTGGTCCGTTCGACGAGGATCCAGCCAACGCCGAGGCGGGCGAGGTCCGCGGGCGCGCCGCCGTGGAGCAGCAGGTTCTCCACTTCTCGTGCGCGGGCGCCTTCACCGGAGACGGTGCGTCCGCGCACCGGGAGTTCGCCCGTCTGCAAGACGTCGTTGGGCAGCATGCGCGGGGCGGGGTCGAGCACGGGAGCCGCGCCGCTGTAGCGGAACTTGCGGAACATTCCGCCCGGCAGCACCGCGACGTCGCCCGGACCGTCCATCCTTGCGGCGACCTGCTGCCAGCCGGCGGGATAGTGCACGGGCCGGACGGCTCCACCGACGCCCCAGGCGAGGTCGTAGAGCGGCAACACCATAAGCGCCACGAATACCGCTGTGACCGTTGCCGTCGTGGCCGGAGACGCCGTCGCGGGCCGGGCGGTCGTCGCGTCCGCGCGGGAAAGACGCCGAGCCGTCACCACGCACCCCGCCGCCGCGCACAACGCGAAAGCGGGCATGGCCAAGGCCGCGTACTTCTGGGTGTCGCGCAGCAGACCCGCGCCGGGAACGTGGGCGACCAGCCATTCCAGTGCGTGCATGCCCCACGTGGTCGCGCCGAGCGCGGGGAATAGGATCGCGATCACGGCGAGCAGCAGCAATGCCCGGCGGACGTGGCGGTTGTCGGGATCGGGGCCGCCGGTGGCGACGGAGCGCACGCCCAGCACGACTATCGCCAGCAGTACCAGCGTGCCGATCGCCGCCAGCGGTGTGGTGCGCGAGTCCGGTACCGCCTCGGCGTTCCAGATCCCGCCGAGACCGGCCAGGCTCCCGAGCGTGCCCAGACCGGGTTCGGCCCGCGCGGCGAAGGCCGCGATACCCGCGGGATCGGATGGCTCCGCGCCCGCGCCGGACAGCGCGGTCGCGGCCAGCCATGGCGCGGAGGCGGCCAGCCAGAGGACGAACGTCGCGGCGAGTTGACGTCGATGGACCAGGGCGAAAGCGGTCACGCCCGCCAGCAGCGCTCCGGTCGGAGTGAGTCCGGCCGCTGCGAGCGATCCGGCCAGGGCCGCCCAGGTGGATGCCGTTCGGACGGTCGCGCGCGGCGCCGCTGTGACGCTGAGCCGATTCGGCCCGCCTTCGCCCGCCGTGCCGGTTGGTACGGAGTTGCGCGGATGTTCGGCTGAATCGGCCGGAGCGGTGTCGTCGGAACGATGGGAGGAGCCGGGCGCGGCTGGTTGCCAGTGGGGCTCGGCTGCCGCTACCCCGCTGGGGTGTCCGGGTGGGTGACGCGTAGCCAGTGGTGGTTCGGCTCGGCCGGTCGACCCGGTGTGCTCACGGCCCTCGGTCGGTGCGACTCCGCTCGCACGATCGGACACGTGGTGCGTAGTCGCCGGCGCTTCCCCTGGGACAGCTGTTTCGGAACGCGGGCCGTTACCGGTGATGTCAGCAGGCGCTTCGCTGGGGTGATCGATTGTGTCCGGGGTGCCCAGCGGATCGCCGTGCGGGGTGGACTCGGTGGTGTCGGCCGAGGCGGGTGTGTTCGAAGGGATCCGTCGGCGTCGCTTCGCAGTGGCCGTACCTCGAAGGCGGTAAGCGGCCAGCGCTGTCCACGGCAACGCCGCATAGCCCGCGAGCAGGCTCCAGTGTCCCTGGAGCAGCCGCTCGGCCACGTACGGATTCCACAACGCGACCGTCGCGGCGACCAGTTGCGGGCCGAGCGACGCGCGCAGCAATTCACGCGCGAGCGTCGCCGCTCCGTACGCCGCGGCCCACAGTGCGACGAGCAGAATCGCCTTGACCACCAGCCCGCCGTCCGCGAACGACGTCAGCGCCGCGAGCAGAGCGTCCTGTGGCACCGCCCGTGGCGCGGCGTCGCCGAGGCCGAGCGCCGCGTCGGTCGGATAGTTGCGCGGCGTGCTCACCGCGTCCCGCAACAACAGATACCCCGGCGCGAGCAACGGCCCCGCGACGAGCAGCGCACCGGCCGCGCTGTATGCCGCGACCACCGCTCGAGTCCGACTGCTCCCGCTCACGCCTGAGCACTGTACGTCCCGGCCACCACCGCCGCCGATCCAGCGGCGTCGGCGCGGAAATGTCACGGCTGAATCCGGGGGGACCGCGGGGGTGCTGTGTACCAGCGCCGTCGCAGCCGGCCGTACTCCGGTATCAGCTGGCGGGCGCACCGTCTGATCTGGGGTGATGTGCTGCCGCGAGGATGACGAGGACCAGGGTGGGTGCTGTGTGGTCGCGAGTCTGTCGAGGCCGAAAACTGTCGGGACGCCGGCGAGCGCATTGCCTGTCCCATGGTCCGGCGGGGCGCGACGGGCGGTGGTCCGTGCGAGTGGGACGATGGGCGGCGTGTCTGCTGTCCGTCGGTTTCCTGTGGTGGCGGATCTGACGTGGGTGACGGCCGGTGCGATGACCGCGAACGTCGCCGGGTATCTGCTGCAACTGCTGGCCGGGCGGTGGCTGGGCGTCACCGGGTACAGCGAGTTCGCGAGTCTGCTCGCCGTCCAGCTGCTGTGCGCGGTGCCCGCGCTGGCGTTGCAGAACGTGGTGGCCAGGGAACTCGTTCGCGGCGCGGGAACGGCGGCGCTGCGCGGGCTGCAGTGGCGCTGCGCGGTGATCGTCGCCCTGGTGGCCGCGGTGCTGGTGCCGCTGGTCGCCGTCACGTTGCATGCCGGAGTGGCCGCCACCGCGGCGGCACTTGGCGCGGCGCCCGCGCTGGTGCTGTTGTCCGGCGAGCAGGGCGTGCTGCAGGGCAGCAAGCGGTTTCGAGCGCTGGGAGTCGTGCTCGGCGCCGCCGGGGTCGCCCGGGTCGCGCCCGCGCTGATAATCCTCGCGCTGGGCGGCGGCGCGACGATCGCGCTGTGGGCCGCCGCATGCGGCATCGCGACGGCGGCAGTGCTGGCCAGGATCGTCGCAGGTGCGCCGTCCGAGCGCGCCCGAAACGAACCCGGCGAGGTCTCCGCGCCCGGAGTGCTGCCGGTCCTGCGGGCCGCCCAAGTGCAGGCGGCGATGATGGCTCTCTCGTCGGCGGACCTGATCGTGGTCCGGATCGTGCTCGACGATGTGGACGCCAGCCGTTACGCCCTCGGCACCATCGCCACGAAGATCGCCTTCTGGCTGCCGCAGGCGGTCGGTGTCGTGCTCTATCCGCGAATGGCGCAGCCGACGCACTCGGCGAGCGCGATCCGGGCCGCGCTGGCGGTGCTCAGCGGCATCGGTCTCGTCGCCGTGCTCGGGGCCGCGCTGGCCGCGCCGCTCGCCCCGCTGCTCGCGGGTGAGGACTACGCCCCGATCCAGGGCCTGCTGTGGTTGTTCGCGTTGCACGGCGCGCTGCTGGCCGTGCTGCAAGGCGCGGTGCTCTCGGCCATCGCCGTCGACCGCACTTCCCTCGCACTGGTCACCTGGCTGGGCCTGGTTGTCGAAGTCACCCTGATGCTGTCGCTGGCCCGCTCGATTCCGGCGCTGATCACCACGGCGGTATCGGTCGCGGCCACCACCACCGTCGTGGTCGCCGTCATGGTCCTGCGCGCGGCCGACCACACGGCGCGCCCCGAACCGCTGCGCCCGGTCGGCTGACCGAAACGAATTCGGCTCCCCCGCCGGAGGGCGGGGGAGCCGAATTCAGGAACGCTCAGCCGGTCAGGGCTGCTTATCGATCCGAATCTGTTCGGTCGGCGCGTCGTCGGCGCCGCGGTTGACGCGCGGGGCCGGGCTGGTCGGAGCCGAACCGCCCGGACGCTGGAACGGGGCCCCGCCCGCCCGCGCGGGCGTCGGAGCCGAGCCGCCGCGAATGCCGAGAACCACACCGACGATCAGCGCGATCACACCGAGGACGCCCAGGATGATCGGCAGGATCCGGCCGTACAGCGACAGCTTGTCGATGTTCTCCTTGGCCACCGAGAGCTGCGACTCGATCGTGTTCTCGTCGAACACCAGGTGCGACTTCAGCGCGGTGACCTCCGGCTTGTCCGCGGTGCGCGAGTAGTAGAGGTGCAGCGCCTCGCCGCCCTTGACGACCGTGCCGGTCTGCGGCTCCACCCACAGGTCACGGGTGTTGGTGTAGTAGCGGGTCATGGTCACCGGGGCATCGCCGCCCTCGACGCCCCACTTGGCGGCGGGCAGGCTCAGCCGGTTGGTCGGCGCCTGCACGACGTCCCAGAGGCTGGTGGCGGGCACCGACATCTGGAAGTGGTAGACCTTCGTGTTGTTGATCTCGGTCTCTTCGATGAAGTTCGCGTCGAAGGTCTTGCGAACGTTGAGATCGAAGTACGGGTAGGTCTTCTTCTCGGTGCCGATCGGGAATCGGTACTGCAGACCGGTGTGCTGCACCGGCTCCGCGATGCTCTGGCCCTCCAGGTTCGCGGTCACCGCGATCGAACCGTTCGGCTGGGTGCTGACGGGCTCACCGGTCACCCGGTCGATGGTCACCCGGTCGACGGTCGCGGTGAGCAGGCCGGTGTCGCCCTGCTTGTCGATGCGCCGCAGCGTCTGGCCCGCCTGCACCGTCATCTGGTGGGCGTCGGCCGGGTCCTCGACGGTGAGGAAGCGCTGCGAGACCAGCGGGACGTTGGTGTCGACCTTCGCCGAGCCTTCCGGAGCGGTCAGCGACTTGGAGTCGAGTACCAGGCTGTCCTCATTCTGCTGGTTCGTCGCGATAGTGGTGATCTCCAAGTCGAGGGGAGTTTTCGCCAGTTTGTCGACGGTGTAGGTCGGGATCATGATTGCGGCGACGATCAGCAACGCGCCGAGACCCACGAGCAGGCAGGCCACCGTCCTTCTGGTACCGGCACTCAGTGCCATGCAAACTCTCCTCGTCGTAGAACACAGGTCGCTCCGGCGAGTACTGCGGGCACGCCGCGGCACTCGTGAGCCCCGACACTAACAGTCCGATGTCGTACCATGCGGCGTCGAGGCCGGAAACGGCCGAGAAATCGCCCGAGTCTAGCGCGAAATCTGAAACGTCGGGTTATCAACTGTGGACCTGCCGAGGCAGACTGGAGCCCGATGACCGCAACCCTGCCCAGCACCGCGCCCGCGACCGAACGGGTGCGCCCCCGCGCGTTCGTGCCTGCCTTGGAAGGCATGCGCGGTATGGCCGCGCTCGGTGTGCTGCTGACCCATGTCGCCTTCCAGACCGGCGCAGCGGGCACGCCGGTCGTCGGACGGGTGTGGGGCCGGTTCGACATGGCGGTGGCGGTGTTCTTCGCACTGTCCGGCTTCCTGCTCTGGCGTCCGCACGCGGCGGCGGCGCGCGGACTCGACACCGCTCCGCCCGTGGGCTACTACCTGCGGCATCGTGCCGCCCGCATCCTGCCCGCGTACTGGGTGGTGGTGTGCGCGGTCCTGGTGCTGCTGCCAAGCGCCGCCGGAACCGCGGGCCTTCGGGTCTGGGTGTCGAACCTGGCGCTGTTGCAGGTATTCGTGCCGCTGACGCTCACCGACGGCCTCACGCAGATGTGGAGCCTCTCGGTGGAGGTGGCCTTCTATCTGGTGCTGCCGTTGCTGGCGTTCGCGCTGGTGCGCCTGCGCGGACCGGCGGCGCGGTGGCGGGTGCCGGTGCTGGTCGCCGTCGCCCTCATCAGTCTCGGCTGGAATTTCATTCCGGTCCCGACACCCGACGCGATCCACGCGGACAACTGGCTGCCCGGATATCTGCCCTGGTTCGCCGCGGGCATGCTCCTCGCGGAGCTCGCCGAACATAGCGTTCGGCTATCACGCTGGTGGAAATTCGGCGGGAATCAGCCCCTGATGTGGGCCGTCGCGGCGGTGGCCTTCCTGCTCGCGGCTACCGATCTGGCCGGTCCGGCGGGTCTGACCCGGGCCGAACCATGGCAGTACGCGGTGAAGATGGGGCTGGGCGCGATCATCGGCTTCGCGCTGCTCGCGCCGCTGGTGCTGCGGGACCCGGACGCGCGCGGGCATCGCTGGCTGGAGTCGCCGGTGGCCGCGACGCTCGGACGCTGGTCCTACGGCATCTTCATCTGGCACCTCGCGGTGCTGTCGATCGTCTTCCCGGTGTTCGGCATCCTGCCCTTCCAGGGCGACTTCGGTTACGTCCTTGTTCTCACGGTCGCCATCACCCTTCCGGTCGCCGCGGCCAGCTATGCGCTGGTGGAGGAGCCGGTGCGGCGCTGGGCTCGCCGCCGGGACCGGGTGCGACGGAGCTCCGAACCCGAGCCCGCGCCCTGATCGGCGGGTCCCGCTGATCGGCGGGTCCCGCTCGAAGTCAGCCGTCGAGTTGCCGGTGGATGTCCATCAGGTGGTGGCGCAGCTCGTGCAGGGTGTGCACCGCCAGCCAGCGCAGGGAGCGATCCGCGGGTTCGGGGTAGGGGAAGCCGAGGGTGCGTTCCCAATCGTCGTCGCCGAGTCGCTCCAGCACGTTGGCGAACAGCAGGGCGGCGTCACGGATCTGGCGGGCCACGTCGGCGGGGTTCTGCTGGGCGTAGCCGTCGTGCTCGACTCGTTCGTCCCGGCCCATCGCGGTGATGGGCGGGTTGTCCGAACGGCGAGCGGCCAGCACGCGTTCGCGCTGGGCCAGCAGCACATCCCGGACGTGACAGGCGTACTCCAGCGGCGACCACACATCGGGCTTGCCGCGATCGCGCAACTTGACGCTGTCGGCGCCGAGCAGGTCGGCGTATTCCACGGCGTGCTCCCGCGCCAGCGACGGCACGTCGGCCGCCGAAGCCAAGTCGTAGACGAAACCGCATTCGGCACAGGTGTTCACGCGTGGTCACGTTAGCAACGGGTGCCGTTGCGGCGCACGGCGAATGGGCGTCTTGTCCAGCGGCGCCGCCGCGCGTTCGCGCGGGCCGAGGTCGCCGGCCGGCGCGCGGGCCGCGGGTCAGTGCTCTCCGGTCGGCGGATCGGTTTCGTCCGGCCGGATCGCGCCGGGCCGATCGGCGTGTTTCGGCCGAGGCAGCGCCGCGATGCCCACCGCGATGATCGCGAGCACCGCGGGCAGCTGCACCAGCACGGAGCCGCCCATATAACGGTCGGGCGAACGCCACGGGCCCGTGGACAGCGCGGCAGCGGACAGCATGGTGCCCATGCCCGCGACGACGACGAGCGCGCGCGGTGTGACAAATCGCGTGAAACGCGTTGCGGCCAAGGCGATCACCGTGGCGGCACCACCCACCGGACCTGCGATCACGGTGGCCGCGCCGGTGAGCCCGATCGCGCCCATCCAGCGACGGCCCCAGGTGCCGGGCACTTCGGTGCTCGAATTCGCCTGGTCGGTAGGCATACCCGCGGCAGGCCGCGCGCGGCGGGGAACGGCCAGCACCGCGAGCGGAAGGAGCAGCAGCAATCCGCCGAAGATGGCGAGGCGATACCACCGGTCGACCGGGAAGGTGAGCGTCACCGGGCCGGTGGCATCGGCAGGCAGCAGCCAGGCTTGCTGCCAGCCATCGACCACCACGGGTTCGAGCACGCGCCCGTCCGCGCTGGTCGCGCGCCATCCGACATTGGTGCTCAGCGGCAGCACGAGCAGGCGGTCACCCGCGTTCGTCGGCGGTGCGGCGGCGGCTTCCGCCCCGGTTCGGTTCAGGCGCAGGCGATCCACGAAGAAGAGGTCGGTCGGACCGACTGCCACGTCGGCCCGGCCTTGCGGCAACGCGAGCTCCGGTGTGTCCGCTTCGTCCGTACACACCCGGGCTGGAACCGGCGCACCGGACCGCAATTCGCCGACGGTGGCGGTGACCGTGGTGCGCAGCGTCCGGCCGCCCGCGTCGATCGTCGGGCCGAGTGCGCACGGCACGGTGATCTCGCGGTCCAGCGCGGCGGCCTCCGGGTAGTCCGGTCCGATGACCGTCACCTCGGCCAGTCCGGGCGGCTGGGTCTGGACGAAACCCAGCGCGGTCTTGTCCAGCACCGGCTGCCAGGTCCGCATGCTCAACTCGATGCGGTCGGTCACCGTGGGATGCAGGGAGATCCGCGTCGGCGCGCCCCGGCCGTCGTCGTCCAGCTCGCGCACCTGCGGGCCGTCGCCGAGGTTGACCGTCACCGAGGTGGGCGCGGCGGGCAGACCGCCGAGCGAGGGAGTCAGTTCGAGGCCGGTCACCAGCGTGGGCTCGGGCAACTCGAGGGTGAGCGTCGGCCTGCCTGCGGTCGGCTCGCGGACCGAGTCCTCCGGTGCGGTCCAGCTCGTGCGCGGATCGCCGTCGGTCGCGGCGAATGCGGCCCCGCGCAGGTCGCCGACGTCGGCCTTGCCCCGGGCCACCGGCCTGGCGTGGTCGGTGAGCAGCGCCTCCAGTGCCGGACCTTGCCGGGTTCGGACGGTCAGTTCCGGGGCGACCGACATCGGTTCCGGGACGGTCAGCGTGCGCTGAAACGCCCCCGGTTCCTCCGGGGCCAAGGCGAGACCTTTACTGCAACGCACCCGGTCGGGCGCGTCGAAACAGGCACTGCG
Source organism: Nocardia sp. NPDC051911 (assembly GCF_040681035.1). Classification (NCBI taxonomy): domain Bacteria; kingdom Bacillati; phylum Actinomycetota; class Actinomycetes; order Mycobacteriales; family Nocardiaceae; genus Nocardia; species Nocardia sp. NPDC051911. The sequence goes on along the minus strand of NZ_JBFAXY010000001.1, from coordinate 439,632 downwards.
GCCGGGGAATTCCTGACCGAGATCCCATCCCCGCACCGGTGCGCCCGCGGGAGCCGACGGCACCACGGTGCGATGCCTGATGTCGACGCGGACGGGCGCGTTGCGCGTCGAGTAATCGTCCAGCGTGAGTTCGCTGATCCCGAATTGCCCTCCCGAGGAACCGTTCTCGGTGCGAATCGCGGTGATCTTCAGCCACTCGGTGCGGCCTGCGGGGAGCGAAACCGAGACCGGCGCACCGGGTTCGGGCACCCGCACCGAAACGGTGCCGTTCGCGGTGCGCACCTCGATCCATTTGACCGGGTCGCCGATGGCGGCCGAACTGGTGGTCAGGTTCAGTTGCCCGGCCTTGATCGGGTGGTCGAGATCGAGCCGGAGCCATTGGCCGAGGGCGTGCTCGGTGCCGTTGCTGATCCATGCGGTGGACGGATCGCCGTCGACGACGGCCGCGGTGGAACTTCCCGGGGCCGCGCCGCCGAGCTGGGTGGCGTCGGCGGCCGAGCTCGACGCGGTGACAGTGGCGCCCGACCACTCGCCGCGCACCAATTCGGTGCCTGGCACCGGATAGTCGGGGACCAGGTTGAAGGTGCGGCGCGCGTCGTCGGGTGCGCGCAACGCGGAGTTGTGGTTGTCCACCCGGCCGAAATCGGCTTCGCGATCCATCGGCGTATCCGTGACCGTCACCGGGCCGAGCGGCAACCCGGCCTCGGTCGCGTCGGCGGCGAGCAAGGCGGGTGTCCGGGCGAGGCCGGGATCGCGGCGCATCCGCTCGAGCACTTCGGGGCCGCCCTGGATGACCGGGACATCTCCGAGCGGGACGGTGTACGCGCCGGGGAAAGCCTCGGGCGCGCCGGTGCCGCTACGCACTTCCGCGGGTGTCCCGTGGCCCGGCGCGTCCACCCGGTAGATCTCGATCGCCGGGTACGGCGGGCGCAGGTCACCGTCGGCCACCAGGTCGTCGGCGATCACCACCGATTCGATGGGGTTGCCGAACTCGGCCACCTTGTGCAGCCCGGGCGACCCGTCGAGCGCCTGATGGGCCAGCATCGGCCGGGTCGAGCGGGAGGTCTCCGGATCGAGGTCGTTGCGCAGGACGACGACGCCGATCCCTTGGGCGCTCAGCGTCGCGGCCAGTCCGGCCGATGGCCTGCCGTCGGCGATGAGCCGCTGCACCGAATCCATCGCGCGGATGGTGCCGGGCGGGTTCAGCGGCACCGCGTCGCGGATCGCCCACGGCGTTCGGGCCAGCGCTTGCAGTGGTTCGTCGCGCGTGAGTCCCCAGACCTGACTGCCGAAGGGCGCGCCGGGCACCACCAGGGCGCGCGTATCGGCGGCGTTGTGCTCGAGCCAGTCCGCGGTCTGCTGCCAGTACGCGGGTACCCGGTCGTAGGCGCCGCGCGGGGCGAGTTTGCCGGTCCAGGCCAGCGAGGTGGACAGGGCCAGCGCGGTGAGGATCAGCGCCGCGATCGCGACCGCGCGGTCCCGCTCCGGGTGCGCGAAAGCGCTCCGCCAAGACTTCAGCGGTACCGAGGCGGGCAGCGGAACCCGGGCGAGCAGCTGCGCCAGCCCCAGCACGAGCGGGATGCGGATCAACGGCTCCAGCTTGTGCACGTTGCGCAGCGGGGCGCCGCCGGAGTCCAGGAAGACGCGCACCGACTCCGCGAACGGTCCGCTCAGTTCACCGACGAACCCGGCGGTGATGCCGACCAGCCCGACACACAGGATCAGGACGAGCCTGCCGCGATACGGCATGGACCGCAGGGCCAGCCCCGCCATGCCCGCCGCCGCGACCAGCCCGGTGGCCAGCACCGCCGCGGGCTGGGTGACCAGCACCGCGCCCGCGATGCGTTCCGGCGAGACGAACGGCGTCCAGCTGTCGGTGCCGCGCAGCACCTCGCCGAGCGAGGCCCACTGCGTGGTCACGCCCGAGGACTCGATGTAGTCCAGGAACGGCGGACTCACCTTGCCGAGCAGCAGCAACGGCACCGCCCACCAGAAGGTGGCCAGCACCAGCAGCGGGATCCAGGCGGCGGTGAAGCGCCACCAACGCTGGTTGTAGCGAGAGAAGCCCGCTCGGGCGCCGTCGGACGCAGTCCGTCCACGGCCGGTCACAGGCGAAGCAGCCGCCCACCACAGCAGCGCAGGCAAAAAGGCGGCCACGGTCGCGACCGCGTTGACCGAGCCCATCAGAGCCAGCGCCAGCGCACTGCCCGCGGCGGACTCGGCCCCGCCCCGCCGCCGCTCGCGCCCGGCGACGCCGAGCGCGGCGGGCGCGAGCAGCACCCACGGCGCCAGCATCATCGGCAGCGTCTCCGAGGAGATCGACCCGACGGTGGTCAGCACTCGCGGCGACAACGCGAAGGCGAGCGCGGCGACGACGCGTGAGCCGCGCGTGCCGATGCCGAGCGCCTCGCACAGGCGCACGATCCCCCAGAATCCGGCGAGCAGCAGCAGCGCCCACCAGATCCGCTGCGTCACCCAGGCGGGCACGCCCAGCAGATGGCCGAGCGAGAAGAACGCGCCGTGCGGGAAGAAGTAGCCATAGGCCTGGTTCTGCACCTGACCCATCGGCGCCTGGCTGCTCCACAGATGGCTCGCGCGTTCCAGGAAGCCGAGCGGATTCTGCGCCAGGTCGTATTTCGTGTCGGCGACCGTTAGTCCGGGCGCCTGCACGAAGGTCAGCAGGAACGCCACGACGACGGTCGCGGCGAACCAACGTCTGCCCAGCGGCGCGGTGCTGTGCTGCCCCGGCGCCGCGGACGATCCGAGCGAGTCGGCGGGTGAAGCGGAGGTCAGCGGGTCAGCGGCTGCCGTACTCAACGTTGTTCAGCAGCGAGGAGTCCTTGTCGCCGCTGCGATCGATCTCCGGCCGCGAGTTCTGCTGGACCGCCATGGTGATGAGGAAGACGCTGAGCACGCCCAGCACGGCGCCCGCGACGGCACTCGCAACACCCGGGACAGCAAACTTCATCGCGGTACTCCAATACGTCGATGCAGGCACGTTCCCGGCCAACCTAGCAGGGCGTCCGGTATTTGTATGCGTTCAGGCCGCCGAATCTCCGCTGAACGCGCCCCGGCCGACGCTGGAGCGCCCGACGGACTGCCCGGAAAGCGGCCGCGTCAGCGGGCGGGGAGAGCGCAGTGCAGCGCGCCGAGCAGGGTGCGCAGTTTCGCGGTGGTCTCGTCGAGTTCCGCCTGCGGGTCGGAGGCCGCGACGATGCCGCCGCCCGCGTACGCCCGCACCGCGCGACCGTCGGCCGAGAGTTCCGCGCAGCGGATCGCGACCACCCAGACGCCGTCGCCGTCGGCGTCGCACCAGCCGACGGCGCCGCCGTAGAAGCCGCGGTCGTCCTCGAGGTGCGTGATGGTGTCCAGCGCCAGGTCGGTGGGGGTGCCGCAGACCGCGGGTGTTGGGTGCAGCAGCAGCGCCAGGTCCAATGCCGTGATCGTGCTGTCGCGCAGCCGCCCGGTGACGGGTGTCGCCAGATGCCACACCTCATGGGTGCTGATCAGTTCCGGGTTCTCCGGAATCGACAGCTCGGCGCAGACCGGCGCGAGCCGCTCGCGGATCCAGTCGATCACGAAGGCGTGCTCGTCCCGATTCTTGGTGCTCGCCAGCAGTTCCCCGGCCTGAGCGGCGTCGGCTTCCGGATCGGCTCGCCGTGGCGCGGTGCCCGCCAGTGGGCGCAGCGTCACCGTGTCGCCCTGCCGGGCGATCAGCACTTCGGGCGTCGCGCCGACCAGCGTCGCACCGGGGCGTCCGGCGGGGGTGAGATCGACCGCGAAGACGTTCGCGTGCGGATGCCGGGTCAGCAGGTGTCCCGCGACGACTTCCGGGTCGAGCGCGGACTGCGCCTCGGCCAGCACCGACCGCGCCGCGACCACCTTGCGCAGCGGTTGTGCGGGATCGTTGAGCTGCTCGACCAACTTGGTCACCCGCGCCACATGTTCGGCCGGGCTCGGGACCTCGGTCACCACGCGCACCGGCGGCAGCTCGGGCAACGCGGCGGGCCGCCATGGACCAGCGGTGTGCACGGCGCGCTCCGGCACGCTCAGCGCGGCAGGCTCCCGTGGATCGAAGGGCAGCGCGCCGACGACCAGCCGCGCACTGCCGTCCAGCAGCGCCGCCCGCGCTCGTCGCGCGTCGTCGAAGCAGACCCGGGTCCCGTGACCACGAACAACCCCGTCGGCCCGGGCAAGCAGGAACCCATCCATGCCCCCAACGTAACCCCGTCGCCGCGCCCCACAGCGGTGGAGCGATCCATATCTCACGCGAGTGCGATCACGAGTTCTTGCCGGGCGGGACGAGCAGGACCGGGCGGTGACAATGCTTGAGGACGGCGTCCGCGACGCTGCTGTGCAGCAGCGCGCGGATGCCGGTGGCGCCACGGGTGCCTGCCACGATGATGTCGACGTCCAGTTCGTCGGCGCAGTCGACGATGGCGTTCCAGATGGTGGTGGCGCATTCGGCGGTGCGCGCCTCGGCGTTGAGACCCACCAGTTCGGCCAGCCGCACGCCCTCGGCGTTGATGGCGCGCGCGTCGACGTAGGCGATGTCCTCGATCTCGTCGTCCGGCACCCATTCCGGTTGCATCACTCCCGACAGCCCGGACAGGCGAGCCGCTTGCCGCACCATGGGCTCCCAGGCGGTGAGCACGATGGCCCGGTCGGCGGTGAGGAATCGCCCGGCGTATTCGACAGCGCGCTTGGCGTTCTCGGAGCCGTCGTAGGCGATGAGCATCAGATCGCAGGGCACGATGACCTCCTGGAAAGGACGCACGGCGACACCTCGAGATTACCCCTGGAGGCCCGCGTCGAGCGCTTGTTTTCGGGGGTCTACCTGCGGGTTCGCGGCCGCACCCGAGTTGCCTGCTCGGTAGGGACGTAGCGACTGCGGTCGCGCACGTCGCGGCGAGTACGGTTGACCTCTATGCGGAAGACGCCTCTGCTCGTCCTCGCCGTACTCGCCGCGGTCGCGACCGCCTGCTCGAACGGTGGCTCCACCGAGTCGGCCCCATCGAGCACAACCACCACCACCGACGCGACCACCGCCGCGGTCCCCGTCACCAGCTCGGCGCCGCCGGACTGCAACGCGGGATACCTCGCGCAGTTCACCACCCGCCAGAAGCTCGCCCAGTTGCTGACGGTCGGCGTCACCGGTGCGGCCGACGCCACGAACGTGGTGCGAAACGAGCAGATCGGCGGCATCTTCGTGGGCGGCTGGACCGACCAGGCGCTGCTCGCCTCCGGCCAGATCGAGCAGGTGAAGCAGGCTGCCAAGGTGCCGCTGATAGTGACCATCGATGAGGAGGGCGGCCGGGTCTCGCGGGTGCGCGACCTGATCGGCGCGGCGCCCTCGGCGCGGCAGACGGCGCAGACCATGAGCCCCGATGAGTTTTATAGTGCGACGCTGACCAGGGGTCGCGCGCTGAAGAATCTCGGTGTGACGGTGGATTTCGCTCCCGACGTCGACGTCAGTTCCCAGCCGGACGACTCCGTCATCGGCGACCGCTCCTTCTCCGACGACCCGGACGTGGTCACCCGCTACGCGGACGCCTACATCCGCGCCATGCGCGAGGTCGGCGTCGGCACGGTGATGAAGCACTTCCCCGGTCATGGATCCGGTTCGGGCGACTCGCACACAGGCGCGGTGCGCACCCCGCCGCTGGACCAGATGCAGAACACGGACCTGGTGCCGTTCCGCAACCTGATCGGCTCGGGCGCGGCCGTCATGGTCGGTCACCTCGACGTGCCCGGATTGACCACACCCAACGTCCCGGCCAGCATCAGCCCGGAAGCGATGCGTTTGCTGCGCGAGGGCACCGGCTACGGAGCCGCGCCGTTCCAGGGACCGATCTTCACCGACGATCTCGGTGGCATGGCCGCGATCACCAGCCGGATGTCGATCGAGGACGCCGTCGAGGCCGCATTGGTCGCCGGCGCGGACAGCGCCTTGTGGATCACCACCGACGCGGTGCCCCAGGTGCTCGACCGGCTGGAGCAGGCGGTTTCGAGTGGGCGACTGCCGATGGCCCAGGTGGATGCTTCGGTGTTGCGGTTGGCCGCGTACAAAGGTGCGTTGCCGCGCTGCTGAGGCGCGCCGCACGGTCGGGTCGGGCGACTGGTGAGCAAATCGGACCGCCGGAACTTACCTTGGAGTAATATATGAGATTCACCTGTGGTAGGAGTGTGGATGGCGGGCGGTACGAAGCGGCTTCCGCGGGCGGTACGCGAGCAGCAGATGCTCGACGCCGCCGTGGAGGTCTTCTCGCGTAAAGGCTTCCACGACACGTCGATGGACGCGATCGCCGCCGAGGCGAAGATCTCGAAGCCGATGCTGTATCTGTACTACGGCTCCAAGGACGAACTGTTCCGCGCCTGCATCCAGCGCGAGGGGCTGCGGTTCATCGAATCCGTCGCGCCCGCGGGCAACCCGCTGCTCACGCCGCACGAGCAGGTGCGCACCGCGCTGGAGGGCTTCCTCGGCTTCGTCGACCGCAACCGGCGCTCCTGGCAAGTGCTCTACCGGCAGGCCATCGGCCAGCAGGCGTTCGCCTCGGAGATCGAGAACGCGCGCGAACGCGTCATCGAGCTGACTGCAAAACTGCTGGAGTCCAGCGCCAAGCACGCCGAGCCGGGGACGAACTTCGACGTCGTCGCGGTCGCCGTGATCGGCGCGGGCGAGGCCATCGCCGACCGGCTGGCCAGCGGCCGGATCGAGGTCGCCGAGGCCGTCGACCTGCTCGACGATCTGGCCTGGCGCGGTCTCGCCGGCCGGAAGAAAACCGAGTAGCCCGCCCATCGCCCGGATCGGTTGCTTCCGCGCCGCCCCCCTGCCAAAGTGCGTGAGTTCGCACAGCGCGGACCGGCTCGTCCGAAGAGCCGGGGAGAAACGGGGCGGAATTGTTCGGGTTGCTCAGGCCGTGTGCGCACGGCGCTCAGAAGTATGGAATCGATGCGGCCGAATGGCGGGCGCATCTGTGCGGTTTGTGTCTCGGCTTGCGCGACGGGCACGGTCAGCTCGCCCGCGCCACCACCAACAAGGACGCGCTGGTGCTGAGCATGCTCACCGAGGCCCAGTCCGGACCGGCGGCACGCACCACCGCGGCGCCGTGCCCGCTGCGCGGAATGCGCCGCGCGTCGGTGGTCGCCGCGGGCGCGCCCGGCGTCCAGCTCGCCACCACCGCGTCGTTGTTGTTGGCTGCGGCCAAGATTCGCGATCACGTGGACGACGGTGAGGTGGTCGCGCTCGCGCGCGGGCCGCTGGCGAAAGCCGCGACGCGATGGCACCGCGAGGCTCGCGCGGGCGCGGACCGGATCGGTCTGGACGTCGAACCGCTCGTCGCGGCGCTCGCCGCGCAGGCGCGTTTGGAGCAGGAGGCGAAGGAGCTGGTCGCCGTGGGCGGGGCTGGTTTCGCGCCGGAATCCCTTGCCCATTCCTCGCATTGGCGTTCCGCGATGTCGCCGTCGGCCGACCCGATCGACCGGTTGACCGCACCCACTCAGCTGTGCGCGTCGGAGTTCTTCGCCCACACAGCTGTCTTGGCCGACCGCACGGACAACGTCGACGCGCTGCGGGAGGCGGGATGGCAGTTCGGCCGGATCGCGCATCTAGCCGACGCCGTAACCGACTATGACGATGACGCCGCCCACGACCGCTTCAACCCTCTCGCGGCTACTGGAACCAGCCTGTCCGAGGCCTACGACCTGATGCGGCAGTCGAATTCGCGCCTGCGCGCGGCCGTCGCGGCGGCCGAACTCAGCCGGGTTCCCACCGTACGCTGGATGCTGCTCGACCCGCTGACCGCGGTGCTGCGGCGGCTCGGCGGCGGGCTCGGCGCGTTCGCCGCCCACACTTGCTCGGTGTCGCCCGAACGGGCCGACATCCGCGCCCACGCGCACGGAACCCGCCACCGCCCGCCGACCCGCCGCCCTGGCATCGGTGAATCTCTCGCGCTCATCCTGGGCGCTTACTGCACCGGCTACGCGTGCTGCGCCGACCACACGCAACCGTGTACGGGCGAACGCAAGGACGCGTGGATCAAGAACTGCGACTGCGGAGATTGCGGAGATTGCGGCGGGTGTGATTGCAGTTGTTGCGATTGCGGGGATTGCAATTGCTGCGACTGCGGTTGCGACTGCTGATCCGTGCTGGAGCGGCGAGCCGGCCGCTCCCGTGCGAGAGGCACGGCCGACCTCGCTGAAAAGCGCGAAGCCGCATCCTGATTCGTGGGAATCGGGATGCGGCTTCGCGGAACGTTCAGCGCAGGGTCGCCGTCAGGTGCGGGTACCCCTTCTTCGGGTGGAGCAGCGCCAGATCCCAACCGCCTTCGACCTGATCGGCATACAGGTTGACGGCGGAGGGCAGCAGGATCGGCTTGCCGAACTTGACCGAGTACGTGGTCTGCTCCGGAATGCGTCCCTCGACCGCCCCGAGAATCGTCGCCGCCGACCACATGCCGTGGGCGATCGATCGCGAGAAGCCGAACGCCTTGGCGCCCAATGCCGAAGTGTGGATCGGATTGTGGTCACCGGACGCGGCCGCGTACCGGGTGATCGTCTTCTGATCCACCCGCAGGGTGCGCAGCGGCGGCGGCGGAACCTCCTCCGGTTTGGGCTCCGGTTTCGGCCCGCCCGACAGCGAGGTGCGCTGCTGGTGCAGGAACGTGGTGACCTGGTGCCACACCTGCTCCCGGCCCACCTTCACATCGCTGATCGCGTCCACGAGCAGGCCCTTCGGGTGCTCGCGCAGGTTCTCGATGTGGGTGCGGATGTCCAGCGGCTCGCTCACCGAGATCTCGCGGGTGCGCTCGATGACGTTCTGCGCGTGCACCGCGCCCACCGCCACGAACGGGAAGTCCCGCGCCACCACCAGTTGCATCGCCAGCGGGAAGGTGAGGATGAACGGGTAGGTCAGCGGCAGCGCGTCGCCGAACCGCAGCCCGGTCGCGCGGCAGTAGGCGGCCAGATGATCCGGGTCCACCCGCAGCCCGTCGAGCCGGACGGCCCGGTCCGGCAGCGTCGGCTTGCGCGCCGACAGCAGCGGCACCGCGCCGAGCGCCGCCTTGACGAACAGGCGGTTGTTCTTCGGCGGTTCGGTGAGGGCGATCACCTGGGTCTTCTCCTTGCCTGCCGGAGCCTGGGCCATCATGCTCCGATCAGGCTCTGTCCGCAGACCCGCACGACGTTGCCGGTCACCGCGCTCGACGCCGGGCTCGCGAAGTAGGCGATGGTCTCGGCGACGTCGACGGTCTGGCCGCCCTGCAGCAGCGAACTCATCAGCCGGCCCGCTTCCCTGGTGGCCAGCGGGATGGCGGCGGTCATCGCGGTCTCGATGAAACCCGGCGCGACGGCGTTGATGGTGATGTTCTTCTCCGCCAGCTTCGGCGCCTCCGCGTTCACCATGCCGATGACGCCCGCCTTGGACGCGCCGTAGTTGGTCTGCCCGCGGTTACCCGCGATGCCCGCGATCGAGGACACGTCGATCACGCGACCGCCCTCCTTCAGCGCGCCCTTGGCCACCAGCCCCTCGGTGATCCGGTGCGGAGCGGCCAGGTTGACGTTGATGACCGCGTTCCAGCGGCCCTCGTCCATGTTCGCCAGCAGCTTGTCCCGGGTGATGCCCGCGTTGTGCACGACGATATCGATGCCGCCGAAACGTTCGGTGGCGAACTCGGCCAGCTTCTCCGCCGCGTCGGGCGCGGTGACGTCGAGCGCGAGCGCGGTGCCGCCCACCTTGTTCGCGGTCTGCGACAGCGCCTCGCCCGCCGCCGGGATGTCGGCCACGATCACCTGGGCCCCGTCGCGGGCGAACACCTCGGCGATGGTGGCGCCGATGCCGCGCGCGGCGCCGGTCACCACCGCGACCTTGCCGTCCAGCGGGCGGTCCCAGTCGGCGGGCGCGCTCGCGTCGTCCTTGCCGACCCGGATGACCTGGCCGTCGACGAACGCCGACTTGGCCGAGAGCAGGAAGCGCAGGGTCGACTCCAGGCCGGTCGCCGCCGCGGACGCCTCCGGGTGCAAATAGACCAGCTGGGCGGTCGAGCCGCGCAGCAGTTCCTTGGCCACCGAGCGGGTGAAGCCCTCCAGTGCGCGCTGCGCGATCTGCTCGTCGATGCCGGAAGCCAGCTCGGGAGTGGTGCCGATGACCACGATGCGTCCGGAGGAGGTGAGGCTGCGCAGGGCGGGCTGGAAGAACTCGAACAGTTGCGAGAGGTCCTCGATGGTGCCGACGCCGGTGGCGTCGAATACCAGGGCGCCGTACTTGGTGCCCTGGCTCAGCGCGTCGGCGAAGGTGTAGTCCGACAGCAGGGCGCGCACCGGCTCGGCGACGCGGCCCTTGCCGCCGATCAGCACCGGCCCGGACAGCGGCGGCTCGCCTTTGACGTAGCGGCGCAGCTTCTCCGGCTTCGGAAGGCCGAGCTTGCCGGCCAGGAACGCGCCAGGCGCGGAGTGTACGAACGATCCATAGAGGTTGGGAGCACCCTTGCTCTTGCTGGCTGCCACTATTCCTACCTTTTCTGAGTTCTGGCTCTCGGGTCTGGGGTATCGCCCCGGCGTGGTCTGCTGGCGCACTTTTGCGGGGGTATGTGTCGACATTAAACTTACTCCAGAGTAAGTTTAATGTAAACAACCGCGACGGGGCGCCGAGCAGCGCGGAGATATCCGTGCTCCACCGGGCCGCCGGGACACCCATCCACGAGACCTTGGAGACTCGAGTGACTAGCAAAGCCCGTTCGGCGAAGAGTGCCGCCAAGACCGGTAGGACCACCCGCCCGGTCGCGATCGTCGGTGGCAACCGGATTCCGTTCGCTCGCTCCGACAAGGCGTACGCGCACGCCTCCAACCAGGACATGTTCACCGCCGCGCTGGACGGGCTGGTCAGCCGTTTCGGCCTGCAGGGCGAGCGACTCGGCATGGTCGTCGGCGGCGCCGTGCTCAAGCGGGTCGGCGAGCACGGCCTGATCCGGGAGAGCGTGCTCGGCAGCAAGCTCAGCCCCTACACCCCGGCGCACGACCTGCAGCTGGCCTGCGGCACCGGCCTGCAGGCGATCGTCACCGTCGGCGACGCGATCGCCGCGGGCCGGATCGAAGCAGGCGTCGGCGGCGGTACCGATACCACCTCCGACGCCCCGATCGGCGTCAGCGAGGGCATGCGCGAGTGGATGCTCGACGCCAACCGCGCCAAGACCAACAAAGACCGCCTCAAGCTGGTCGGCCAGCTGCGCCCGAGCATGCTCGGCATCGAGATCCCGCGCAACGCCGAGCCGCGCACCGGGCTGTCCATGGGCGAGCACGCCGCCATCACCGCCAAGGAATTCGGCATCCCGCGCGAGGCGCAGGACGAGCTGGCCTATCTGTCGCACAAGAACATGGCGGCCGCCTACGACCGCGGTTTCTTCGATGACCTGATCACGCCGTTCCTCGGCCTGACCCGCGACGACAACCTGCGGCCGAATTCCTCGATCGAGAAGCTGGCGACGCTGAAGCCGGTCTTCGGCGTCAAAGCCGGTGACGCGACCATGACCGCGGGCAACTCCACCCCGCTCACCGACGGCGCCTCCGCGGTGCTGCTGTCCAGCGAGGAGTGGGCCGCCGAGCGCAAGCTGCCCGTACTGGCGCACCTGGTGGACAGCGAGGTCGCCGCGGTCGACTACATCCACGGTCCCGACGGCCTGCTGATGGCCCCGACCTACGCGGTGCCGCGCCTGCTCGCCCGCAACGGCCTGACCCTGCAGGACTTCGACTACTACGAGATCCACGAGGCGTTCGCCTCGGTGGTGCTGGCCACCCTGACCGCGTGGGAGTCCGACGCCTACTGCAAGGAGCGCCTCGGCCTCGACGGCGCGCTGGGCTCGATCGATCGCAGCAAGCTGAACGTCAACGGATCGTCGCTGGCCGCGGGTCACCCGTTCGCCGCGACCGGCGGCCGTATCGTCGCCGCCACCGCGAAGCAGCTGGCCGAGAAGGGCTCCGGCCGCGCGCTGATCTCCATCTGCGCCGCGGGTGGCCAGGGCGTCGTGGCGATCCTCGAGCGCTGACCGATCGCACACCGCGAGGTGGTCCGACCGGAATTCCGGTCGGACCACCTGCGCCCTACTCGCCGGGCAGCTCGAGGTGCCCGCCGAACGCTTTACGCATCGCCGAGAGCACTTTGTCCGCGTACACCGCTTCGCCCCGCGAGGAGAATCGCGCGAACAAAGCCGAAGCCAGCACAGGGACGGGCACGCCGGTGTCGATGGCGGCATCGACCGTCCAGCGACCCTCGCCGGAATCGGATACCCGGCCGCTGTAGGAATCCAGGCTCGGGTCCGCGTGCAGCGCGGCCGCGGTGAGGTCCAGCAGCCAGGACGCGACCACCGACCCCCGCCGCCACACCTCGGTGATCTCGGGGATGTCCAGGTCGTACCGGTAGTACTCGGGATGTTCCAGGGGCGTCTCCTCCGCGGAGAACTCGCCCGTGTGCTCGGCGCCGTAGTTGGCCCGGCGCAGGACGTTCAGCCCTTCCGCGTAGGCGGCCATCGCCCCGTACTCGATGCCGTTGTGCACCATTTTCACGAAGTGGCCCGCCCCTACCGGTCCGCAGTGCAGATAACCCAGCTCGGCCGTGGACGGCTCGCCGCCGCGTCCCGGCGTCCGCTCCGCCGCCCCGAGGCCCGGCGCGATGGATTTCAGCAGTGGGTCCAGGTGCTTCACCGGCTCGGATTCGCCGCCGATCATCAGGCAGAAGCCGCGAGTCCGCCCGAAAACCCCGCCCGAAGTGCCGATGTCCACGTAGTGGATGCCCTTGGGCCGCAAGCGCTCGGCGCGCACGAGGTCCTCGTGGTAGCGGCTGTTGCCGCCGTCGATGACGATGTCGCCCGGTTCGAGCAGCTCGGCGACCTGCTCGATCACCGCACCGGTGGCCCCGGCGGGGATCATCACCCACACCACGCGCGGCGTCTCCAGCATGCCGACGAACTCGGTGAGGTCGGTGCTGCCCCGGAAGCCGTCCCCGAGCTCGGCGCGCAGTTCGTCGATGTGCGCGGAGCGACGTTCGTATCCGACGGCGGTGTGTCCGTCCCCGACGATGCGGCGCACGATGTTTGCGCCCATCCGGCCGAGGCCGATCATTCCCAGCTGCATGCCATCCATCTCCCTCGTGTAGCCAAGTCTTGCGGCGGGGTCGTCTCGATTCTTCCGCGTGGGATCGATCACGGTTCGGTTCGCGGGTGTAACGCCGCCCGCTACAGCCCGATAAACAGATCGGCACCGCGCAGTTGCCTGACCCCCGACCCGGCAACTGCGCGGGCCTCTTTGTGTGGTGTACCCGGTTCTTCGCGCGGAATGTGCGCTATGCCCGAGCTGTGGCGAGCACTGTCGGTGTGGACCACTATCGTTGGCAGGGACGCGCAGCGGTGCGGGTCCACAATTCAATCGAACGGGGAGGACGGTTCGTGACGAGCCAGCCGAGCACCGGAGGACGCGGCCCACAGGCTGGTGGCGAAGTCGGATGGCGCCAGCTTCTCGGGGCGGAGCGGCCCCAGGCGGCGGACCGGTCGGTCGCTTGGACCGGCGACGAACAGCTCACCCAGCCTCTGCAAACTACCCGGAGGCGGCCCCCGCCACCCGCACCCCGCCGTGCGCCCGCGCGTCGCCCGATCTCGCCCCCGCCGTCGAAACGCCTGGACAGCGCCGTCGTGCGCCGGGTGGGTATCGCGGTGGGCGCGGTGCTGGCGGTCGCCGGTCTCGGCTACGTGGTGGACTGGGTGATGTCCTCGGGCGAGGTCGCGCGTGGCACCGTCGTCGCCGGTGTCGACATCGGCGGCATGGACAAAGCCGCGGCCGATGCGAAGCTGCGCGCCGAACTGGATCCCAGGGCGGGCCGCGAACTGCCGCTGCGCATCGGCGACGTGCAGACCCGCATCGTGCCGAGCGCCGCCGGACTGGCCGTCGACTGGGACGCCACCTGGTCGCGGATCGGCTCCCAGCCGCTCAACCCGTTCACCCGGCTCGCCTCCTTCCTCACCACCCGCGAAGTGTCGATCGTCAGTGCCGTCGACGAACCGGCCCTGGATCGCCAACTCACCGAACTGCGGGTGCACGACCGGCCGTCGGTGGAGGGCACCATCACCTTCCGCAATGCCGAACCCGTCGCGGTGCCTCCGGTTCCGGGCCGGGTGCTCGATGTCGCCGCCGCGCGTACGGAATTGGCCGAGCAGTGGGTCGCCGGCGCCACAGTGGACCTTCTCGTCGTCCCCGCGCCGCTGCAGGTGCGTCCGGAGGCCGTGGACAAGGCCCTGCGCGAGATCGCCCAGCCCGCGGTGCGCTCGCCGATCGCGTTCGCGGGCAAGGGCGCCTCGGGCAGGCTCGATCCGGAGCAGATCGCGTCCGTGCTGGCCTTCGCGCCGGACGGGCAAGGCGGTCTCGCCGCGTCGGTGAATCAGGACGCCGCGACCGGTCTACTCGGGCCGCAACTGGCCACCACGGAGATCGAACCGAAAGACGCGACGTTCGCGGTGGCGGGTGGCAAGGCGTCCGTCGTCCCCGCCGTGATCGGCGACAAGATCAACTGGCCCAAGACCTTCGAACAGCTCACCGCGTTGCTGACCGCGCCGGGCGAGCGGACCGCGCAGGTGGTCTACGAACGGGTCGAACCGAAGCTGACCACCGAGGCCGCACAGGGGCTCGGCGTGGTCGAACCCGTCGGATCGTTCACTACCGGCGGTTTCAGCGGCCCCTCCGGGGTCAACATCCGCACCGTGGCAAAGAAGGTCGACGGCGCGATCGTGAAGCCGGGAGACACGTTCTCGCTCAACGACTTCACCGGTCCGCGCGGCACGGCGGAGGGATACGTCGAGTCCGGCATCATCGACCACGGTCGTCCCAGCACCGCCGTCGGCGGCGGCATCAGCCAGTTCGCCACCACGCTCTACAACGCGGCGTATTTCGCGGGTCTCGAGGACGCGGGTCACACCGAGCACAGCTACTACATCTCCCGCTACCCCGCCGCCCGCGAGGCCACCGTCTTCGACGGCGTGATCGACCTGAAATTCCGCAACAACACCCAGACCGGCATCTACATCGAAACCTCGGCGACCGCCACCGAGATCACCGTGCGACTGTGGGGCACGAAGACGGTCGACGTCGAGTCCATCACCGGCGAGAAGACCAAACCGACCGAACCCAACACGGTCACCTTGCCCAAGGGCAAGGACTGCATCGCCTCCGAAGGTGGCCCCGGCTTCACCATCTCCGACACCCGCGTCATCACCGACCACAAAACCGGCCGCGAAGTGTCTCGAAAGACCCGCACGGTGAAGTACGACCCGATCCCGATCGTCAAGTGCGAGTGAGGGAATAGCCCCGAGCACGCGGTTCCCGAATCCGCCCCGCCACGCACCGGAGGGGCGGATTCGTCGTCTTCACAACGGAGTTCGCATCAGCAACACGTTGTACTGGGTGTGCTGGGTGACCACGAAGTAGAGGTCGCGGCCGGTTTGATACGGATAGATCATCGGCGCGTACGCGGTGGGAAGCGCGCGGGCGTCGATGAGCACGCGCGGTTCGCTCCACGGCCCTTCCGGAGCCGGTGCGGTGCGCAGGACGACGCTGTTGGCCGGATCGGTGGTCAACATGACGTACTGGCCCAGATAGTCGTTCCACATCACCGAGAGTTCCGCGACGCCGCCGACGATCGGAGCCGCCGTCTTGGCGTCGGTGGGTTTCCACTCTCTGCCGTCCCAGTATTCGTAGGCGTCGATATTCGCGATATCGGATTCCTTCGCGCGAGAGACGAATCCGGGATTGTTGCGCCCTGCTGGGGTGCCGTAGCGGTAGACGTAGCCATTCGCCTTCAAGAAGGCGTTCTGCTGGAAGTTCTCGTGGCCGTCGACGTTCGCGCGACGCGTGTGGGTGAGCTGGGCCCACGTGGTGCCGCCGTCACCGGAGGCGGCCAGGGTGGAGAAGTTGGTGTTCCACTTCCCGTGGTCACCCCATTCGCGCACCGACATCAAGCTCATGTACTGCACGCCGCCCACCGAGATGCCCGCGGTGGGAATCAGGCTGATCTCGATGCCGGGAATCTTGGGGCTGGGTATGGGATTCGGCACCACGTCGTCGAAGATGATGCCGTCGGCCGGATCGTGCCTGGAGCTGCGGAACAGCACATTGCTGGTCCAGGCCCAGATGCTGCCCGCGAGGAGATTCGGGATCCCGATGCCCGCGCTGTCGCCGAAGGCGGTGATCATGCGGCCGTTGCCGTCGTCCCACATGATGCCGAGATCCGTGCCGAGCACGTTGACGTTCTGGGTCCGATTCGGGCTGTCCATGCCGGTCACCTGGAACACCGCTCTGGCAGGCCCGGGCAGGTCCGGCAGGCCGTGAATGCCGTTGATCGCCGGAATCGGAATGACGTTGTTCGGGTCGGCTCCGGCGGGCGTGGCGGCGACCAGCGCCAAGACCGCGGCTAGCGCGCCGGCCCCGGTGAGTGCGGACAGCGATCGAGTCATCCGGCAATTCCCTTCCTCTGGGACGCAGTCTGCTCGGTCATTCTGCCCGTTCGCCGCCGCGATGTCGCCTACATCGGTGGGTGGACTCAGCGCGTTCGGCCGATCGTCACCAGCCGGTAAAGCCACCACGGGCGCTCGGGTAGTTCTGGGCTGTAGACCCGCATGCTCATCGATCGGACCCGTCTCGAGGCTGGATCGCGCACCTGCAATCGGCGGCGGGGGAGGTCGGCGGGACGCACTTCGGTGGTCCACATGCGATCCCAATCAGGGGAGCGGCGGCAACGTTCGGCGATCTCCTCGACGCGCTCGCGCGGCGCGAGCGGAGACAGGATACGGAAGGCGTCGACGAGCAGGTGCGCTTCCACGGCCCAGTCCACCATCACCCGGCGGGCCGCCGCGTCGAGGAACATCCACTCCAGCACGTTTCCTCGGGGGAGGGCACCTGGAAAGGCGCGTTCGTAGGCGGAATTGGCTGCCACCAGGTCCTGCGTCGGCATCCGCTGGTAGCAGGCCGGGTCGGGGAAGCTGTGCAGGTCGGCCTGGTCGTCCGGAGTGGGCACGTCGGGGCCGGGTCCGTAGGCGTCCGTGAAGAAATTCGGCAGGGACAGCACGACGATATGTTTGCGGTACCAGATCGGCACCTCCAGCGCGTCGAACAGCTGTTGCAGCAGTGGCTGATTCGGCGCCACCGCGCCTGTCTCGATCTGGTCGAGCACCGCTTCGGTGAGCTCGGCCCGCTCGGCGAGATGGGCGGGCGTCAGCCCCGCGGCGAGGCGTCGTTCGCGCAGATAGGCGCCGATGCCAGTTGCGTTGCGCGTCACCTCGGGCACCTCTGCCGACAATTCTCGTGCCGAACTGTGGGAAGCGGGAGGCTCTTGTCGCTCCCCGGGAGCACGCAATCTACCGGAGAGAATCGGCGTCGAGCGGTGATCGAACGTCACGAATCGACAAATGTAGACGACAACGGCCCGGAGAGGATCTCCGGGCCGTTGTGCCGTTGCGGTGGAACGAAGGTCAGAACGCGGCTTCGTCCAGCTCCATGATGTCGTTGTCCAGGTTGGACAGCACCGCGCGGGTGGCGGTCAGCTCCGGCAGGACGTTGCGGGCGAAGAACTGCGCGACCGCGATCTTGCCGTTGTAGAACGCCGCGTCGGCGCCGGTCGCGCCGTTGTCGAGGGCCGCGATGGCGACCTCGGCCTGACGCAGCAGCTGCCAGCCGATGAGCAGGTCACCGACCGAGAGCAGGAAGCGCACCGAACCGAGGCCGACCTTGTACAGCTCGCTCGGCTGCTCCTGGGCGCCCATCAGGTGGCCGGTGAGCGTGGCGGCCATGGCCTGCACGTCCTCCAGCGCGGTGGCCAGCAGCTTGCGCTCGCCCTTCAGGCGGCCGTTGCCCGCCTCGGCGTCGATGAACTTCTGCACCTGACCGGCCACGTGGGCCAGCGCGACGCCGCGGTCACGAGCGATCTTGCGGAAGAAGAAGTCCTGCGCCTGGATCGCGGTGGTGCCCTCGTACAGCGAGTCGATCTTCGCGTCGCGGATGTACTGCTCGATCGGGTAGTCCTGCAGGAAGCCCGAACCGCCCAGGGTCTGCAGCGACTCGGTCAGGTACTGGTAGGCCCGCTCCGAGCCGACGCCCTTGACGATCGGCAGCAGCAGGTCGTTGACCCGCGCGGCCAGGTCGGCATCCGCACCGGAAACGTGCTGGGCGACATCGGCGTTCTGGTGAGCGGCGGTGTACAGGTACACCGCGCGCAGGCCCTCGGCGTACGCCTTCTGGGTGGCCAGCGAGCGACGGACATCCGGGTGGTGGGTGATGGTCACGCGCGGCGCGGCCTTGTCGGTCATCTTGGTCAGGTCGGCGCCCTGGACCCGCTCCTTGGCGTAGTCCCGCGCGTTCAGGTAACCGGTCGACAGGGTCGCGATGGCCTTGGTGCCCACCATCATGCGAGCGTGCTCGATGACGTCGAACATCTGCGCGATGCCGTTGTGCACCTCGCCGACCAGCCAGCCCTTGGCCGGGATGCCGTGACCGCCGAAGGTGACCTCACAGGTGGCCGAGACCTTCAGGCCCATCTTGTGCTCGACGTTGGTGACGAACACACCGTTGCGCTCGCCCAGCTCACCGGTCTCGTGGTCGAAGTGGAACTTCGGTACGAAGAACAGCGACAGGCCCTTGGTGCCCGGTCCCGCGCCCTCGGGGCGGGCCAGCACCAGGTGCATGATGTTCGGGAACAGGTCGTCGGAGTCGGCGGAGGTGATGAACCGCTTCACGCCCTCGATGTGCCAGGTGCCGTCTTCCTGCTTGATCGCCTTGGTGCGACCGGCGCCGACGTCGGAACCGGCGTCGGGCTCGGTCAGCACCATCGTGGCGCCCCAACCCTGCTCGGCGGCGATCTCCGCCCACTTCTTCTGCTCGTCGGTGGCGTTGTTGTAGAAGATGTTCGCGAAGCCGGGGCCCGCGGCGTACATGAAGGCGGCGGGCTGCGCGCCCAGGATCAGTTCGGCGATCGCCCAGTACGCGGCGCGCGGGATCGGCAGGCCGCCGAGCTCCTCGGCGATGCCGAGCTTGTCCCAGCCGCCGTCCTGCAGGGTGCGGTAGCTCTTCTTGAACGACTCCGGCAGCGTGACCGTGTGGTTCTCGGGGTCGAAGACCGGGGGGTTACGGTCGGCGTCGGCGAACGACTCACCGAGCGGACCCTCGGCCAGGCGGCGCACCTCGTTGAGCATCTCCTTCACCGTGTCGGTGTCGAGATCGCCGTAGGCGCCACTGTCCAGGATCGACCCGAGGCCGAGAACCTCGAAGAGGTTGAACTCCAGGTCGCGGACGTTGCTCTTGTAGTGACCCATTGTCAGTACTCACTCTCCGTTGAGTTGGTGCGGTCGGTATGGTTGCCGTTCCCGCCCGTTGTTCGCTCCACCGGGTAGTCGTGCCGGTTTTCCGCATGCTACTCGCGGGTAACTTATGAGACATATTACCGGCCGGTAATGATTGCGCAAAGAGCTGAGCAGGCAATGTGACGCGTTTTACAGTGTTTGATTTGCCGCGCCTTCGCGCGAACGGCGGATGCTCGGTCTCGCTTCGCTCGAAAGACGTGGTCGGGGTGGGCGACGGCCGCCGCTTGCTCCGATAGTCGCAGGTCGATCACGCGGGGAGCGACGGTGCGGCTTCGGGGGCCCGCCGCGGCAGAATGAGCACAATGCTGATCGAGACGAGTGCGGGGCCGGCTGAGGTCGAGCTCGAACAGCCGCGCAGGCCCGCGTTTCTGCTGCTGCTCACGCATGGTGCGGGGGGAGGGGTGGAGGCGAAGGACCTGCTCGCGGTGCGTGACGTCGCGTTGCGGCTTGGGGGTGGGGTCGCGCGGGTGGTGCAGCCGTATCGGGTGGCTGGGCGGCGGGCGCCGGGTTCGGCGGTCAAGCAGGACGAGGCCTGGCTGGAGATCGTCGCGCGGCTGCGCGGGCGCAAGCGCATCCCGGTGATCCAGGGTGGGCGCAGCAACGGGGCGCGGGTGGCTTGTCGTACCGCCGTCGCGGCACGGGTCCGTGGCGTTCTCGCGCTCTCGTTCCCGCTGCATCCGCCGGGCAAGCCGGAGAACTCGCGCCGGGATGAACTGCTCGCGCCGGGAGACATCGAGGTGGTCGTCGTCAACGGGGCGAACGACCCGTTCGGCATTCCCGACCCCGCCGACGCCGCCGAAGTGCGCGTCATCCCGGGACAGCCGCACGCCTTCCGTGCGGGCTTCGACCTGATCGCCGAGACCGTGACTCCGTGGCTGGAGCGCTGGTCCTGAGTCCTATTCGGCCGGTCGGGTGGCGATGACCAGCGCGTCGATGGCGTCGCCCGTTTCGGTGGGCCGGTAGACGCGGTCGGCGATGCGTACGCGCACCTCGCTCGCCGCCGCGAGCGGGCCGAGGTCGGCGACGATGTCGTCAGGGGTGAACAGGATGGCCGGGTCCTGCGGCCCGCCGCAGCCGTCGGTGATGTTGGTGGTGTCGTGGCCGAGTACGAGCAGGGTGCCTTCCGGAGCCAGCAGCCCGGCCGCCGTGCGCACCAACGCGCGGCGCTGCTCGGCGGGCAGGTGCAGGAAGACCATCAAGACCAGCTCGAACGGTCCGGTGATCCCCGCTTCGTCCAGATCGGTGACATCGGCGCACTGCCAGGTGATGCGATTGCGGACCGAGCGGGACAGCCGCGACGCCACCGTGCGGCCTTTGTCGATGCCGACTTGTGAGTAGTCGACGGCGTGCACCTGCCAGCCGTGCGTGGCGAGCCACAGGGCGTTGCGGCCCTCGCCGCACGCCAGATCGAGAGCGCGCGGGAACTCCGGCGCATCGCCCTCGGGTGTGGCGGCTTGGAGGGGCGCACGGCGTTCCAACCCGTAGACGTGCTCCACCACGGTGTTGTTCGGCGGTGCGCCCCAGACCAATTCCGTTTGCGCGTAGCGCTCGTCCCAGTCGGCCGCATCCATATTTCGAGTCTATTGATCGGGCCACCCGCGCTTCGTGGGGTTGCCCGAGTCAGTCCGATACCTGCGAGAGCCAGTGCACCGGCGTGGTCTCGCGTACGTGGATCAGCACGTCGAACGCATCGGCGAGCGACGAAAGCCGGATATTGGCCGTGGCGTCGGCGGCCGGGTCGTAGACGCCGCTGATGGTGCGCAGTTTCGCCGGGCCGATCAGCCAATCATGGACCGGTTCCGGCGCGGCGGCGTGCAGGTCGACGTAGTAGGCGGGCAGCTCGACTTCGCCCAGCGCGGCGTCCACCAGGTCCGGTTGCGGATTGGGCGCCACGGCCGCGCCGAGGTCGCCGTGATGGAAGCCGATGCCGACGGACACGTATCGTTCGCCCAGCTCAGTGCGCAAATGACTTCCGGTGCCGCGGAATTCGGCCGTACCGAAGACGATCGGAAGGCTGGTGGTGTGCGCGAGGCCGTCCCAGTAGACGATCTTCGCGCCAGTCGAGCGCTGCCATTCCAGCACCGTCTCGGCCGACGGCCGTTCGTCCCTGGCGAACCCTTGGCTCGCGACGCTCTGCCGGTGGAAGTCGCGGATCATGCGGGCGTGGGTGAGCGCCGAGGCGCGCTCGCCGGTATCCGGCAATGTCGTGAGCAGCTCGAGGGCGTCTTCGGCGTGCTCGGCGAACGGGCGGCCGGGGTGGGTGCCTTGATGGCGCTGGACATGTTCGTCGACTTGATGCGCGGTGCGGATCGGCGCGAGATGCGCCTCGATCGCGGCGAGCCGGTCGGGAGCCGCGCGGCGCACGTAGTCGAGTACCGCGTCGTAGTCGCTCGGTTCGGCACGGGGCGGTTCGACGCCGAAGATCCGCACCGGGTCGTCCGGATGCGCCAGGTTGTACGCGCGGATCCAGCGCAGCGTGGCCACCGATTCCTCGGTACGCCACGGACGCCAGGCGCCGGCGAGCACCGATTCGGGGTCGCCCGCGCCCGCGGTGACGAACCGGTCCCACCGTTCGCCGGAACGCGCGCTGTCCTGGATGGCCAGTGCGCGGAAGCCGTGCCGTTCGACGAGCCCGCGCAGCAGCCGCTCGCGCACACCGAAGGTCTGGCGGGAGAACCGCGTCGACTCGCCGAGCCCGACCACCGTGGCGGTGGCGAGCCGCGCGATCAGGCCGTCGAGTTCCGTACCGGGCGAGTCCGGATCGGTGCTGTCGATCGCGATGGCGTTGTCGCGCAACCAGGCGCGGATGTCGACGGTGGTGCTGAGCATGGTGCCTCCCGGAAACGTGAACGATCCAACGCGGTGCAGCCTCGTACATGAACCTTCGTTGAGGTCAAGCGCCGCGTCGGATCGCCGGGTTCCCGGTTACAACGTCGTGCGCATCAGCAGGACGTTGTACTGGCTGTGCACGGTCGTGAGGAAGTACAGATCGCGCCCGGTCTGGTACGGAAAGATGGAAGGCGCGTAGGCGGTGGGCAATTCGCGGGTGTCGATCAGTACTTCGGGATCGCTCCACGGTCCGACCGGATCGGGAGCGCGCCGCATCACCACGGAATTGAATCGATCGGTGGTCAACGAAATGTATTGCCCCAGATAGGCGTTGTACATCACCGACAGTTCGCCGACGCCGAACATGATGGGCGCGGCGGCGTTCACGTCGTTCTTCCGCCAGGCGTGGCCGTCCCAGTATTCGTATTCGGCGAGATTTCCGATGTCGTGCGCGCGCACGCGGGCGACGTGCGCGGTGTGATTGCGTCCGGACCGCGTGCCGTATTCGTAGATGTACCCGCCGTCGGCGAGGAAGGCGTTCATCTGGAAGTTGGCGTCTCCGCCCTCGTTGTTCCGCCGTGTTTCCGGCAGTTCGGCCCATGTCTCGCCGTTGTCCCCGGAGACGGCGAGACCGGAGAAGTTGGTGCTCCACTGGCCGACGTCGTCCCAGGTCCGCACGGACATCAGGCTCATGTACTGCACGCCGTCGACGGCGATGCCCGCGGTCGGGATGCGGCTGATCTCCAGGAACGGGATCTTCGGGCTGGCGATCAGATCGCGCGCCTGCCCGAACACGTCGCGCACCACGCTGTCGAAATAGACGCCCTCGGCCGGATCGGTGGTGTGGCTGCGCAGCAGGATATTGCTGCGCCAGGCCCACATGCTGCCCGCGAGCAGATTCGGGAAACCGACGCCTGCGGTGTCGCCGAACGCCGTGAGCATTTCGCCGCGCCCGTTGTCCCACATGATGCCGAGATCGGTGCCGAGGACGTTGTAGGTCTGAGTGTTGTTCGGGCTGGCCATACCGGTCACCTGGAAGACCGCCTTGGTGCGGCCGAGCAGATTCGGCAATCCGGTCGTGCCGTTGAGCACCGGGATCGGATTGATGGCGTTCGGGTTCGCGATGGCGGGGGTGGTCGCCGTGAAGAACAGGGCCGAGGCGCCCGCCAGCGCCGAGAGCAGGAAGGATGCGGTCTTGATCACGATCTGTGAGCCCTCCGGTTTCTTCCCGAGAGCGGTGCGAAACACGGACGTCCCGCGATACACAGACCCTTCGCAGTGTGCCGCGCACCACTAGTCGACTGGCTGGCAAATCGTGCAAATGGTAGCAGCGGAACCAGTCGCGGGGAGGGTTCTCCAGCAGACTAGCGAATTTGTAGCTAATTCTTGGTAGGGCGGCTGCGCGCCTTGCGGAGAATCAAAGGAAGTTGGGTCGCGCGCTCGACGGCCAGGGTTCGCCGGGTGGATGCTTGCCACGACTTCTCGAAGAGTCGTTTGGCGGCGGCGACCGCGTGCGGCGACCGCGTCGCAAGGCGGTCGGCGAGTTTCTCCGCCTCCACCACGGGGTCCGGCGTCAGCTCGGTGACCAAGCCGATCCGCGCGGCGTAGTCCGCGTCCACTACGTCCGCGGTCATCGTGAGCAAGAGGGCTTTGTCGATGCCGATCAGCCTGGATAGTGTTGCAGCGCCGGTCATATCCGGGATCAGCCCGTGTTTGGCTTCCATGACGGAGAACTCCGCGTCGGGGGTGGCGAAACGGACGTCGGCGGCGAGCGCGAGCTGGAGCCCGCCGCCGTAGCAGCGCCCGTGCACGGCGGCTATCACCGGCACCGGCAGGCGGCGCCAAGCCCAGCACGCCTCCTGGAAGGCATTGGTGCCGCGCCAGGGTAGCGGCACGAAATTCCGAACGATTGCCAATGGATCGCTGATTGCCGCGGAGATATCCAGCCCGCTGCTGAAGCTGGGTCCGTTTCCGGACAGAATGACCGCACGCACATCGCTGCGGTGGGCCACCAGCTTCGCGCTGGCAACCAGCTCGCGGAGCATGTCGATGGTCAGGCCGTTGTGCTTGTCCGGCCGGTCCAGCGTTACGTACGCCCGGTGGTCGTCGAACCGCACTGCGATGTTGGTGCCCATGCTCGGATCTTACTTGTGAGTCAGTTGTCTGGCGCGCACTGTTGCCGTGGTGCCAGGGCTCTGTTCTAATCGGACTCGAGTTACCGTCAACGTTGACGGTTATGGAGCGGAGGTCGCATGCTGCCAGCCGGAATGGACCCGAGGACGCCGGTGCTCGTCGGCGCCGGGCAGGTCGTACACCGACCGGGTGAGCCGGGCCTGCCCGGCCCGGTCGAACTCGCCGCCGAATCCTTGCGCCGCGCGGGCGCCGATAGCGGCGTCGGCGACCGATTGCTGCGTGCGGCCGATGTGATCGCCGCCGTCGCCCCGGTCAGCCGCCCCTACGGTGACCTGGGCGCGCTCGTCGCGGCTGAACTGGGCGTCAGCCCGAGGAGGACCGTGCAGTCGGTGCGTTTCGGCGGTGACGCGCCGCAGCGGCTGCTCAACGCCGTCGCGCAGGTCATCGCCGACGGCCGCTCGGAGGTCGCCCTGCTCACCGGAGCCGAAGCGGTGTACTCCGGGAACACGGCCGCCCGCTCCGGCGCGGCGGTGGACTGGCCGGAACAGCCGGACGGCGTAACACCGGACGAGATCGTCGGCTCCGATCGTGGACCGAACTCGGACATGGAAACCGCCGCGGGGCTGTGGGGCCCGGTGTACTTCTACGCGCTCATGGAGACGGCCCTGCGCCGCAGGCTGGGGTCGAGCGAAGCCGCGCACCGCGAGCGGATCGGCGGACTGTGGTCGCGGCTGTCGGAGATCGCGGCACGCAATCCGTACGCGTGGCAGCCCGCCGCGCAGGCTGCCGCCGACCTGGCGACGCCGGCGCCCGCCAACCGGATGGTGTCGACGCCGTATCCGAAGCTGCTGATCGCCAACCTGACCGTGGACCTGGGCGCCGGGCTCATCCTGTGCAGCGCGGCGGCGGCCGAGGCCGCCGGTGTGCCGCGGGACCGATGGGTGTTCCCGCATGCCGGCGCCACCGCGACCGACGAATGGTTCGTCTCCGAACGAGCGGACATGTCTCGATCGCCCGCGATCGCCGCGGCGGGGAAGGCGGCGCTCGGCGCCGCGGGAATCGCGATAGACGATGTCGCCCACGTCGACCTGTACTCCTGCTTCCCGGTGGCGGTGCAGATCGCGGCCGAGGAACTCGGCCTGCCGATCGACGATCCGGCCCGGCCACTGTCGGTCACCGGTGGTCTCACCTTCGCGGGCGGCCCGGGCAACAACTACACGACGCATTCGATCGCGACGCTGTCCGGCATTCTCCGCGCGGACCCCGGCGCATACGGCTTGGCGACGGCGCTCGGTTGGTACAGCACCAAGCACGGCGTCGGGGTGTACTCGGCGAAGCCGCCCGAGCGGCTGTTCCGTGCCATCGAGGCTGAGGTGCCGGCGGCGCGGCGGGAACCCGCGCCCGGGTACACCGGTCCGGCTACGGTCGAGGCGTACACCGTCGCCTACCGCAAGGGTCCCGCGCCGGACCGTGCCGACGAGCCGGAAGCCGTTGTGGTGAGCGCACTGACACCGGCGGGGACCCGCATACTGGTCCGGGCGTCGGATGCCGACACCCTCGCGGCGTTCACCGCGGGCGACCCGCTCGGCGCGGACGCCGAGATCGCCGCGGACACGTTCACCCTGCTCACCGAGAGGAGCGCCCGATGAACGACTCGGTCCTGATCGAGCGGCGCGACGCGATCACCGTGCTCACGGTCAACCGTCCCGAGGCGCGCAACGCGATCAACCTGGCCACCGCGCAGGCCATCGAGGCCGCTGTCGACGAGTTCGAAGCCGATTCCGCCGCGCGCGTGCTCGTGCTCACCGGTGCGGGCGGAACCTTCAGCGCCGGAATGGATCTCGTGGCCGCGTCGAAAGGCGAGATGCCGATGACGCAGCGCCGTGGCCCGCTCGGCATCACGGCGAAACCCCCGGCGAAACCGATGATCTCCGCCGTCGAGGGTTTCGCGCTGGCCGGTGGTTTCGAGCTGGCGCTCGCGGGCGACCTCATCGTCGCCGCGCGCGACGCGCAGTTCGGCATTCCCGAGGTCAAGCGCGGTCTGGTGGCGGCGGGCGGTGGCGTGCTGCGCCTGACCCAGCGGCTGCCGCGCAGCACCGCCGCCGAACTCGCGCTCACCGGAGGCCGGATCGGCGCCGAGCGGCTCTACCAGCTCGGCCTGGTCAACCGGGTCACCGAGCCGGGTGCGGCGCTGTCGGTGGCGCTCGAATTCGCGGCCGAGATCGTCGCCGCCGCACCACTCGCGGTGGCCGCGAGCAAGCGCATCATCGACGAGTCGCCGGATTGGCCGGTCGCGGAGGGATTCGCGAAGCAGGGCGAAATCGCGCTGCCCGCATTGATTTCCAAGGACGCCGCCGAAGGCGCGCTGGCGTTCGCGCAGAAGCGCGAGCCCCAGTGGCAGGGTCGCTGACGGGCGGGCCCGGACACGTCCGGCAGCCGCAGGCGCAGCGCAGGGAGCGCATGCGCACGCGGCTGCTGGACGCGGCGGTGGAGAGCCTGGTCGAGGTCGGTTACGCGGGCACGACCACGCTCGAGGTGCAGAAGCGGGCGGGTGTGCCGCGGGGAACGTTGCAGCATTATTTCCCCACCAGGGCCGATCTGCTCGCCGGCGCCGTCGAGCATGTGGCGCGACGCCGTTTCGACCAGCTGACAAGCGAGTTCGAAGCGATCCCGGACGACGCGGACCGGCTGGAGACGGCCGTCGAGCTGACCATGCGGATGTTCAGCGGCCCGTCGTTCTGGGCGGCGCTGGAGATGTGGGTGGGCGCGCGAACCGACCCGGAACTGCGGGCGGCCTTCCTGCCGCTCGAGGTCCGCTTGTTCGAACTGATGCACACCAGCATTCGCGACAGCTTCCGGCGCGAGTTCCCCGACGATCCCCGGGTGCCTACGATCACCGAGTTCACCATCGAGATCATGACCGGCTCGGCCCTGCGGGTGCTGCTCACCGGGGACGTGTCCCGCAAGCGGATTCTTCAGCACCGGTGGGGTAATGCTGTGCGCGTCTTGCTCGGCACGGCATCCGCTGACACGTTGCTCGACCCGCCCGCGGGCTGAACGGACGGGCGTCTAGCGCTGGCGGGTGACCGTCTCGAGCAGCACCTGGGCGCATCCGGCCGGGTCGTCGAAGAACGGCGTGTGCCCGCTGCCGTGCAGCGTGACGTGCTCGGCGTCCGGTAGCACGCTGCGCGCCTTGCGGCTCTGGGTCGCGTAGGTGAGCAGGATGTCGCGGCTGCCCCATGCGATGGTCACCGGAATGTCGGCGAGGGAGTCGATTTCGGGCAGCCGGACATCGGTGAACGAGGCGATCGCCTCGTCGAATCCGGCCGCGTCCGCAGCGCCGATGGCCGTGTCCAGCGCCACCTTCGCATCCAGCGCCCAGGGTTTGCCGAAGACCAGGGAGAGGAACACGGTCCGGCCCGCGGCGGTGCCGAGGACGGACGGCAGGGCGGGCCGCAGCTTGCGCGCCAACGCCCGTGACTTGCCCAGCGACTGCTGACACCACACGCGACCGGCGGTGTCCCAGAAGCCGATCGGGGAGTAGGCGGTCACCGAGCGAGCCAGCCCGCGAGCGCCCAATTCCAGCGTGATCAGCCCGCCCATCGAGTTCCCCGCGAGATGCGGTTGTTCGATCCCCTGCGCGGCGAGGAATTCGGCGAGCGCGTCGGTGAGGTTGGGCACCGTGTTGTGCGCGAGCGGGTGCGTCGAACCGCCGAAGCCGGGCAGGTCGACGGCGATCACTTCGTACGACGCGGCCAGTGTGTCGATGATCGGCTCCCACACCTGCCACCGGCTCCCGACCCCGTGTACCAGCACGAGCGGCTCGCCCGCGCCGACGCGGTGATGGTGCAACGTCGTCATGCGCCAACCCTAACAGCAGTCACCTGTCATCAGTTGGTATCGCGCAGCAGCCGCCGACTGGAGTGGCGGGGCGCAGCTATTTCCGACAGTGCGGAATCGACGCGGCCCGTCCCCGTCCGGGGAGTGATCTAGCTCACTGGCTGTCACAGTGCTTGCTCGCGCGGTGTCTGGATGCCGACACGCTGGATACGAAGGAGTTCCCGATGAACATCGCACTGTGGATCGCGACGGCACTGTTGGCCGCGCTCGCCCTCTTCGGCGGCATCACCAAGGCGTACGTTCCGCGAGAGAAGCTCGCCGCGTCACCCGGCGGGGAATGGACCGCGACGGCCGGCGACGGCTTCGTCAAAGGTCTGGGCCTCCTGCAGATCCTGGCGGCGGCCGGTCTGATCCTGCCCGCCGTGCTCGACATCGCGCCGGTGCTGGTGCCGGTCACGGCGGTCTGCTGGGTCGGGCTCATGGTCGGCGCGATGATCACCCACGGCCGGCTCGGGCAGTCCAAGTTCGTCGTGCTGAACTCGGTATATCTCGCGGTCGCGGTGTTCATCGCGTGGGGCCGGTTCGCCCTCGAACCTTTCACGAGCTGACGGCCCGGATCGAACGCAGCCAACCACCGAGGAGAAGGGTCGAGAAGATGAGCGACCACGCGACCGAGGCTTTCGTCGCCCACCGCGACCTGTTGTTCACCGTCGCCTACGAGATGCTCGGCTCGTCCGCCGACGCCGAGGACGTGCTGCAGGAGACCTGGCTGCGCTGGGTGAAAGCCGACACCGAACAGGTGGACGACGAACGTGCCTATTTGGTCCGGATCACTACCCGGCAGTCGCTCAACCGGCTACGCACGATGAAGCGCCGCAGAGAGGCATACGTCGGCCCCTGGCTGCCCGAGCCGATGCTCACCGCACCCGACGTCGCCGAGCATGTCGAACTCGCCGAGAACATCTCGATGGCGATGATGCTCGTCCTCGAGACGCTCTCGCCCACCGAACGTGCTGTCTTCGTGTTGCGCGAGGTCTTCGACCTCGGCTACGAGGAGATCGCGGCCGCGGTCGGCAAGAACCCGCCGACCGTCCGCCAGATCGCGCACCGCGCCCGCCGCCACGTCGAGGCCCGCCGCCCGCGTTCGGTGGTATCGCCCAGCCAGACCCGCGCGTCGGTGGAGGCGTTCGGGCGCGCGCTCGAATCAGGGGATCCACAAGGCGTGCTCGACGTCGTCGCGCCGCATGTCGTCCTCATGAGCGACGGCGGCGGTATCAAGCGAGCCGCGCTGCACCCCGTCATCGGTGCGGAGAAGGTCGCCCGCTACATCACCGGCGGCACCGGCAAGGTCCAGGCCGAGCTCAGCTGCGAAACCATTCTGATCAACGGACACCCGGCACTGGCGCTGCGCCTGGACGGCGTGCTCGACGGCATCATGGCCTTCCACATCGAGGACGACCACATCACCGGCCTCTACTTCGTCGGCAACCCGGAAAAGCTGACCCGCGTCGAGTCCGAGACGCCGCTCGCGTTGCGCTGAATATCGGCAGCGCCGTGGCGGCCGCCACGCGCTCACCGGCAGCGAGCAGTGCGGGTCGCTTCCGGTGGCGCGCTGGGAATCGCCCAGATCGCGCTGACGCGGTCGTCGCCGAGGGCTGGTGCCGGACCCGGCAATATCGGTAGGATAATTGGTATGGCAACGCGTAAGGTCACCCTTTCGCTGGACGAAGCCGCTTGGTCGTATGCCGAGCAGGCGGCCGCCCGCGCGGGAATGTCGCCGTCGGCTTGGATTTCGAAGGCCGCGCGACGGGAGGCCGTGCGCACCGGGGTCGGTCCGGTGTCGGATGTGACCGCCGAGGCCGCCGCGGACGCGGCCGAACTGGCGGCCGCCGAGGAGGCGATGCGTGCGTCGGGGTGAACTGTGGATCTACAACCCGCATGGTTCGCCGCGCCGCCGAACGGTCGTGCTCATCAGCAGTGACGGCATCAACGAATCGCCGCGCCCCTGGTTGATCGCGGCCGAGGTGCTCGAGGACGATCCGCAGGACATCCTCGCGGTTCCGGTGGAGGAACACGGCTGGGTGCATGCCGGGAACATCGGGCGCATCTTCCGCGGTTGGCTGGCCGAGCGGGTGGACGTGGTGGACACCGACACGCTGGAACGGCTCGACACCGCGTTGCGCGCGGCCATGGACCTCTGAGGCCTCCTGGGCAAAGACCGCGCACGACTACCGCTGAAGGCCGGACGGCATTATGGTGGCCACGCCACCGACAGTGGTCAGTCGAGGAAGAGGAGTCAGGTGCGGATCTGCATGATCGCCGCGGCGCTGATCGCGCTGCCGGTGCTCGCGGCATGCGGCAGCGACAAGGACACGGCGGCGCCCACGGTGACGCAGGCCGATCTCGCCAAGTCGTTGCAGGACAAGGGCCTCAAGAACAAGCAACTGGCCGAATGCGCGGCGAAAGTGTTCGTCGACCAGGGCATTTCCCAGGCCGGACTGCGGATCATGATCAGCGACGAGTACGACACCAAGTCTCCCAACCAGGAAACGCTGGGGATGAGCAAAGAGGACGCGGACAAGGCGCGCGCCGCCAGCGGTCGTATCGCGAGCGAGTGCATGTCGGCGGCTCAGACGCGCTGAGTTCCGGCCAGCCGGGGCGGTCGACGATTCGCGTAGCGAGGCGGTGAAGCAGACCGTACGCTGTCGCTACGTCGACGCGGGTGTCGACCAGAAGCCGAGGGTTCGACCGTGTCACAGCCGCCTTTTCCGACATCGCCGAGTCCGGTGGGATCGCCTACCGCGCAACCGATCAGCCCATCCGGTCGCTGGTTCGCGCTGGGTGGCGCGCTGATCGGCCTCGGCGTCATCGGCGGGATCGTCCTCGGCGCTCTCGGCTTCCTGCAGACCTCGGGCCGGATCGACGACTTCCAGCGGGTCAAGGTGCCCGGCTCCGGCATGGTGAACTTGGCGGAGTCCGGCGGCTACACCGTGTACTTCGAGTACGCCGGGGCATCGTCCCGGGGCCCCTCCGGCACGGTCAACCTTCGGGTGCTCGATCCGGACGGCAAGCACCTGGAGTTGCAGAAGTACGACGCGATCATCACGTATTCCTTCGGCAGCCACGAGGGACGGGCCGGGTTCTCGTTCGAGGCCGCGAAGCCGGGCGCCTATCGCGTGACCACGGCGGGTAGTTCCGAGGTGACGGTCGCCATCGGACAGGGTCTCGGCTCGTCGTTCGTCGGCACACTGTTCGGTGCGCTCGCCCTCGGTTTCGGTGGCGTGGTGCTCGGTGTGCTCGTGATCGTGGTGGTGGCGGTCAAGCGAAGTGCGAGCAGGCGCAAGGTCGCCGCGGGATGGTTCGCGGGGCGTCCGGCCGAATACTGAGCGGCCGTCGGAGCTTCGCTGATCACAGCGCGACAGTGAGCTCGATTCGCGCGGCCGATCCGGCTTCGAGCCCCTCGGCGACCCGCACCGCTTTCTTCATCGGCAAGACGTAGGTCGCACGCGACTTGTCCGGAAACAGCGAAGTGGACCACCGGGAGCCGCCGACGACCACATGCACCCGCACGGCGCCGAATCCGCCGGAACGATGGGCGTACCGCTCCTCGATCTCATCGGCCAAGTCTTCGGGCAGCGACACGAAATGCCAAGCGGCATTCCCCTGGTGTTCCCACACTTCCGCCGTGAACGAGTACCGCGAACCAGCCACGTCGCGACTGTAGCGGCGGGCACCGACAGCGGCACCGCGTCGCCCGCGACAGCGCATGTGACTCGGCACCTGCGTCGTCACCGCGCTGACCAACGCACGCGGACAAGCCGACCTGGCTGGGACCTCGCGCACCTGAGCGGTCGATCTCCCCGCTTCGGCGAGCATTTCGATCGCGCTGCGCGCAACCCGTGAGCGACCGCGCGGGGTGCGCGATGGTGGGCTGATGACGACCACCGAGGCGAAATCCACTACCGATTCCGAACTGGATGCGATCTTCGGCCCGATCTTCGACCGGATCGCCCAGGGCGCCGTGACGCGAGAAATCGATCGCACGCTTCCTCATCACGAGGTAGGACTGCTGCGCGCGGCGAAATTCGGCGCGCTGCGCGTTCCGGTCGAGTTCGGCGGCTACGGCGTCACCGTCCGGCAGCTGTTCCGCTTGCTCATCGAACTCGCCGCCGCGGAATCGAATCTGCCGCAAGCGCTGCGGGTGCACTTCTCGTTCGTCGAGGATCAACTCCTTGCGGAGCAAGGGCCCGAGCGGGAGCGGTGGCTGCGCGCGGTGGCCGAAGGCACGCTGGTGGGCAACGCGATCACCGAACCAGGTGTCGGCGCGGTGGACCGCTACCGCACCACGCTGACCGAGGACGGCGGGCGCTGGC
Organism: Nocardia sp. NPDC051911; assembly: GCF_040681035.1. Lineage (NCBI taxonomy): Bacteria > Bacillati > Actinomycetota > Actinomycetes > Mycobacteriales > Nocardiaceae > Nocardia > Nocardia sp. NPDC051911. The sequence continues at coordinate 407,072 of NZ_JBFAXY010000001.1, read as the reverse complement.
TGCTCAATGGTGTCAAGTACTACAGCACGGGATCGCTGTACGCGGACTACATTCTGGCCGCCGCCGACCGGAACGGTGAGCGCGTCGGGGTGCTGGTGGACGCGAACGCCGAGGGAGTGCGTCAGCACGACGACTGGGACGGCTTCGGCCAGCGGCTGACGGCCAGTGGAACAACGGAATTCACCGATGTGGCGGTAAGCGAAGACCGGATCCTCGGCCCCGGCTACGGCGCGCCCGGACCGACCTACGCGACCTCCTACCTGCAACTGGTCCAGCTCGCGGTGCTGGCGGGCATCGCCAAGCGCGCCGAGCGCGATATCCGAGACTGGGTCGCGGCGCGTACCCGCGGCTACACACACTCCGCCGCCGACCTGCCGCGGCACGATCCGCTGGTGCAACAGGTGATCGGGCGGCTGTCGGCGGCCGCGTTCGCCGCCGAGGCCAGTGTGCTCGCCGTCGCCGACGTGCTCGACCACGTGCTGGCGGGCGGCGCGAAGGACGAGAGCGCGGTGGTGGCCGCCGAACTCGCGGCGGCCCGGGCCCAGCTCGCCGTCATCGATCTGGTGCTGCCCGCCACATCGCTGCTGTTCGAAGTGGGTGGCGCATCGGTCGTTTCCGAACAGCTGCGGCTGGATCGGCACTGGCGTAACGCCCGCACCATCTCGGTGCACAACCCGGCGATCCAGAAGGCGCGGGCGATCGGCGATCACCTGCTCAACGGCGCCGATCTGCCGTTCGCCTGGAGCGCGGGCGAGCGTACACCGGCCGGAGGAGCCGCGCAGTGACCCGCCGGATCCGGTTCAACGCATTCGACATGAACTGCGTCGCCCACCAGTCCCCGGGGCTGTGGCGGCATCCCGACGACCAGTCGCACCGCTACAAGGAGCTGGGCTACTGGACGGAGCTGGCGAAGCTGCTCGAACGCGGCCGCTTCGACGGCATCTTCATCGCCGACGTCCTGGGTACCTACGACGTCTACGGCGGCAACGACATCGCCGCGCTGCGCCAAGGCGCGCAGATCCCGGTTGCCGACCCGCTGCTGCTGGTCTCCGCCATGGCGGCGGTGACCGAGCATCTCGGGTTCGGCATCACCACCGGCACCGGATTCGAGCACCCGTACCCGTTCGCGCGGCGGCTGTCCACGCTCGACCATCTCACCAACGGCAGGCTGGGCTGGAATGTGGTGACCGGCTACCTGCCTTCGGCCGCACGCAATTTCGGCGCGGCCGACCAGCTCGACCACGACGAGCGCTACAACCAGGCCGATGAATACCTCGAGGTGCTGTACAAGCTGTGGGAAGGCTCGTGGGAGGACGACGCGGTGGTCCGCGACGCGACCGCGGGCGTCTACGTGGACCCGGCCAAGGTGCACCACATCGGTCATCGCGGCACGCACTACACCGTGCCGGGCATCCACCTGTCGGAGCCGTCGCCGCAACGCACGCCGGTGATCTACCAGGCGGGCGCGTCTCCGCGCGGGGTGCGTTTCGCGGCCGAGAACGCCGAGGCCATCTTCATCGCCGGTCCGTCGAAACGAGTGCTCGCGCAGACGGTTTCCCGGATCAGGGACGCGCTGGCGGCGGCAGGCCGCGCCCGTGACGCCGCGCGCATCTACGCGCTCGCGACGATCATCACCGACGCGACCGACGAGGCGGCGCGGCGCAAGCACGAGGAGTACCTGTCCTACGCCAGTGTCGAGGGCGGCTTGGTGTTCATGTCCGGCTGGATGGGCATCGATCTGTCCCGCTACGACCTCGACGACCCGATCGGCCAAGTCGAAAGCAACGCGATCCAGTCGGCGGTGGCGGCGTTCCAGGAATTCGACGACGACGGGCGGGAATGGACCGTCCGCGACATCGGCAAGTGGGCCGGCATCGGCGGCATGGGCCCGGTCTTCGTCGGTTCCGGGGAGACGGTCGCCGACCTGCTCCAGGAATGGGCCGCCGAAACCGACCTGGACGGCTTCAACCTGGCCTACGCGATCACACCGGGAACGTTCGAAGACATCGTCCGGCACGTCGTCCCGGTACTGACCGCCAGAGGCGCGTACACACCGGAATACACGCCGGGCACGCTACGCAACGCACTGTTCGGCGCGGGTGATCGATTGCCCACGGAACATCGCGGCGCGAGCTACCGCGTGGGCGGTGCGGGATCGACGGCTCTGCCGGATACGGTCTCGCGTCCTGGGGCGACGGTCGAGGCGAGCACCTGATTTCCGGGACGGCGTCACGCCACACAGTTCCGATGGCGGCGGTCGACTGGGCCTACTGTGGATCTACGTGGTGCCGTCGTCCGCCAACGCCAGGCGGTCCGGCGGCTGCTCGGACATATCACTTCCGGACCGAGAAGCGCATGCAAATGTCGAATGGCCCGGCGCTTCTGCCCACGGCTGCACAATGCGCGCTGCGCAGCCGGCCGACGGCTGTTTCGTCGCAGTGAGTGCGGCGGAGGGGCAGTTGCTGCCGCAATTGGTCTGGGTGTATCCCAGATTCGACCGAAAGTAGGACCGAGGCACCCGCCTGTCGACGACGAGTCGCATACGTTGCGATTGAAGGCAATCAGTTTGCGGTAAAGAAGATTTCGGCTATGGATTCCAACCCTGCGCGGTCGACTTCGTCGAACCGCCCAGGCCGCGGACTGTCGAGGTCGAATACCCCGATCAGCGCATCGTCGCGGACCAGCGGTACGACAATTTCCGAACGCGTATCGGCGTCGCACGCGATGTGCCCCTCGAATGCGTGCACGTCGGGCACGAGCTGAGTGGTTCTGGTTTGCGCCGCCGTGCCACAGACGCCTTTTCCCAGCGCGATGCGCACACACGCGGGTTTGCCCTGGAACGGGCCGACCACCAGTTCCCGACCGTCGTAGAAATAGAAACCCACCCAATTCACATCGGGTAGCGCGTGGAATACCAGCGCGGCGAGATTGGCGGCGTTGGCGATGCGGTCGGTCTCGCCCGCGACCAGCGCTTCGGCTTGGGCGATGAGTTGGCGGTACTGCTCGGTGCGGTCTCCGGTCAGGTCGGCGACGACAAACGACATGGGCCGAATGGTACGCGCTGGGAATTCGCTGTCTGCCCATTGATTCTCGGTGATCGCAACACTCGGCGAGCATCGCGCGTCCATCGCATCATCCCTGCATGACTTCGCAGCAACCCGTATCCCGTTCCACTCGTTCGGCCGCGGTAATCGGTGCCGGACAGACCGGCGTCACTGCGGCGCTAGGACTTCTCGACGCCGGTTTCGACGTCACCCTTTACAGTGAGCGCGATCAGCGCGCCTTACGCGACGACGTGCCCGCCACCGGCACCGCGCTGGAATTCGGTGAGACCCAGCAGGCCGAGGCCGCGCTCGGATTGGATAGCTACACCGGGCGGGCGCCCCGGCACACCGGCTTGAGCGTACGCATCGCCGGACCGGGCCCCGATCGTCCCGAATTGATCCAATTCGACGGCCATTTCGACGGATACGTCGGCGTGGCGGTGGACACCCGGCTCAAGGCCGACGAGCGGCTCACCGCGTTCCTGGAGCGCGGCGGCCGGTTCGCGGTCGAGCAAGTGACGCCGGAGACGCTCGACGGTATCGCCGCCGCCAACGACCTCACCCTGGTCGCGACCGGCCGCGGCGGGCTGTCGGACCTGTTCCCCGTCGACGCGCAGCGCACGCCCTACGACGCGCCGCAGCGGTCCTTGCTCACCGTCGTCGTCACCGGGATCGGCCACGACGAAGATGTTTTCGCGCATCGCAGCGTGGCGGGCGGCGCGCACAGCGGCTTCTCCATCCTCGCCGACCAAGGCGAGGGCTGGTGGGGCCCGTACCTGCACAAGGACGCGGGGCCGAGCTGGGCCTTCCTCGGCTGGGCGCGGCCCGGCAGTGACTGGGAGAAGCGATTCGCCGGGGCCGACTCCGCCGAGTCGGCGCACCGGATCGTGCAGGACCTCTACCGCGACTACATCGAGTGGGACCTGCCGGAGGTGCTGGCCACCAGGACCATTCCCGAGGATCCGCACTCGTGGCTGAAGGGCGCGGTGCGCCCGGTCGTGCGGTCGGGGGTCGGGCGCACCGCGGGGGGCCACGTGGTCGCCGCGCTGGGTGACACCGCCATCGCCTACGATCCGATCGCCGGGCAGGGCGCGCAGAGCGGCCTGATCCAGGCGCAGCGTCTGGTCGCGGCGGCCGCCGTGCACGAAGGACCGTTCGACGAGGCGTGGATCGCGCGGCAGTACGCCGCGTTCCTCGCCGCGCGCGCAGATGCGGCGAACAAGGTGACCAGGCTGTTCCTCAGCGATCCCGAACTGGCCGAGGTCGGCAACGCGTTCTTCGCCGCGGCGGCCGTCGACCCGGCGTTCGCTTCGGCGCTGGTCGGCCTGCTGCACCGGCCGCAGCCGTTCCTGCCGGTCGACTCGCCGGAAGCGGTCAACGAGTTCATCACGCGGGTCACCGGCGAGGACGCCGCCGCACTACTGGGCCGGTTCGCGCCCGCGGGCAAGTTCGCCAGGTCGAGCTACTCGCCCGCGCTCGCCGACGCCTGATCCGAATCGCGCAGATTCAAAACCTCGTCCCGACCGGGGGCCGGTGCTGGAGTGGAAGGAGCGCCGGACGCATGCGTGGCGTCCGGCCTCCGATCCGACGGCTACCCCCGATAACCATGGAGCAGCTATGACCACGGAGCAGATCGCCGAGCAGATCCGGTTCGCCTACTGGGTGCCCAACGTCAGCGGGGGACTGGTCACCAGCGATATCGAACAGCGCACCAGCTGGGATTTCGAGTACAACAAGAAGCTGGCGCAGACCGCCGAGAACAACGGCTTCGATTACGCGCTGTCCCAGGTGCGCTACACCGCCTCCTACGGCGCGGAGTACCAGCACGAATCGACCTCGTTCAGTCTCGCGCTGCTCGGCGCGACCGAGCGGCTGAAGGTCATCGCGGCCGTGCATCCCGGGCTGTGGCATCCGGCGGTACTGGCCAAGTTCGGCGCCACCGCCGACCACCTGTCGAATGGCCGGTTCGCCATCAACGTCGTGTCCGGCTGGTTCGCCGGTGAATTCACCGCGCTCGGCGAGCCGTGGCTCGAGCACGACGAGCGCTACCGGCGCAGCGCCGAATTCCTCGAGGTGATCCGCAAGATCTGGACCGAGGACAACGTGAACTACGGCGGCGACTTCTACCGCATCCGGGACTTCACCCTGAAGCCGAAGCCGCTGAACACCCCGGAGCGGCCGAACCCCGAACTCTTCCAGGGCGGCAACTCGACCGCCGCACGGCGCAACGGCGGCCGCTACGCCGACTGGTACTTCTCCAACGGCAAGGACTTCGACGGCGTCACCGAACAACTCGACGACCTGCGCGCCGTCGCCCGCGCCCACGACCGCGAGGTGAGATTCGGGCTCAACGGCTTCATCATCGCCCGTGATACCGAGCGGGAAGCTCGCGACACCCTGCGCGAGATCGTCGAGAAGGCGAACAAGCCCGCGGTGGAAGGCTTCCGCGACGCGGTGCAGCAGGCGGGCGCGTCCACCAAGGACCGCAAGGGCATGTGGGCCGATTCCACGTTCGAGGACCTGGTGCAGTACAACGACGGTTTCCGCACCCAGCTGATCGGCACGCCGGAGCAGGTGGCCGAGCGGATCGTCGCCTACAAGCAGCTCGGCGTCGACCTGATTCTCGGCGGCTTCCTGCACTTCCAGGAGGAGATCGAGTACTTCGGCGCGAAGGTGCTCCCGCTGGTGCGTGAGCTGGAAGCCGCGCAGCGGCCCGTCGCGGCGGTGAACTGATGACCGCGGTCGCCGCCGATCGCATCCTGTCGGCGGCACAAGCGTTCGCGGTCGCACAGCGGCTCGCGGCGGACTTCGCGCCGGGAGCCGCCGAACGCGACCGGGAGCGCGCGCTGCCGTACGCGGAGGTCGATCGGCTGGCGGCCAGCGGTCTGCTCGCGATCACCGTGCCCGCCGCGCACGGCGGCGCGGATCTGCCGCCCAGCGCGGTCGCGGAAGTGACGCGGATTCTCGCCACGGCCGACCCCAACATCGCGCAGATCCCGCACAGCCACTTCGTGTATGTGAACCTGCTCCGGCTCGCGGGTACGGTCCAGCAGCAGGAGCGGTACTTCGGGCGGGTGCTCGACGGCGGGCGCATCGCCAACGCGCAGTCCGAGCGCGGCGGTACGACCGTCGCCGACATCGCCACCACGCTGCGGCCGGCCGGTGACCGATTCCGGGTGGACGGCGTGAAGTACTACTGCACCGGATCGCTGTTCGCCGACCTGTTCGCGGTGCTGACCCGGCTGGACGATCCGGAAGGCCGCAGCGGTCTCGAGGCCGGTGAGTACATCGTCTACCTGCCCGCGAACACTCCCGGTGTACGCGTCGTGGACGACTGGAACGGGATAGGGCAGCGCACCACCGGCAGTGGAACGGTGTCCTTCGACGAAGTGCTTGTCGATCGCGACCAGGTGATTCCCCGCGCCGGCGCGGTGCGGGCACCCACCGGCTATGGCGCGTTCGCCCAGTTGCTGCACGCCGCCATCGACACCGGCATCGCCCGAGGCGCCCTCACCGCGGCAACGGAATTCGTGCGCACGAAGAGTCGTCCGTGGTTCGAGGCGGGGGTGGCGAACGCGGTGGACGACCCGCTGTTGATCCAGCGCTTCGGTGAATTGTCCGTCGCGGTGACCGCCGCCGAGGCGACGCTCTCGTCGGCCGGATGGGCATTGGACGCGGCTATCCGGATCGATCCGAGCGCCGCGAACATCGCCCAGTCGTCGCTGGCCGTAGCGACCGCCAAGATACTCGCCGACCGCGCCGCCAACGACGTGTCCGCCGCACTGTTCGAGGTCGGCGGAACGCGCAGCGCGGCGGCGGATCTCAATCTGCACCACTTCTGGCGCAACGCGCGCACGCACACCCTGCACGATCCGGTGCGCTGGAAATACCAGCACATCGGCAGGGCCCTGCTGCACGACGCCGCGCCACCGCTCCACGGTGTGATCTGAAAGGAGACGAAATGGCAGTCACTGTCGTCGTCGGAAATCCGAAACCCGCCTCACGCACGCTCACCGCGGCCACCCTGGTCGCGAGGGGGCTGCGACCTGAGGTGGAGCCCACCGTGATCGACCTGGTCGAGTTCGGTCCCGCGCTGCTCAGCTGGGGTGACCCGGCCGTAGCCGAGGCGGTGCGCACCGTGGCGGGCTCGGAGCTCGTCGTCTTCGCCAGCCCCACCTTCAAGGCGACCTACACCGGTCTGCTCAAGCTGTTCCTCGAACAGTTCGAGGGCGGGACCGGCCTGGAAGGCGTGCTCGCGGTCCCGGTGATGCTCGGCGCGGGACCCGCCCACGCTCTCGCGCCCGACCTGCTGCTCAAGCCCGTGCTCGTCGAAATCGGGGCCACCGCCGCGTTGCCCGGGCTCTACCTGTCCGATCGCACATTCGCCGAGGACGGCGTCATCGACCGGTACAGTGGTCGGTGGCGTTCGGTCGCCCAGGCACTGGCCCACAGCTCGAAAGCTGCGAATCATGCATGACCTGTTCGAATTCCCCGCCGACGGAGCCGGTCTGCGTCGCGCGTTCGCCAACTTCCCCAGCGGCGTCGTCGCCGTGTGCGCCGAAATCGACGGAACCCCGCACGGTCTGGCGGTGAGCACGTTCGTGCCCGTCTCGCTCGATCCGCCCCTGGTCTCGTTCTGCGTGCAGAACTCGTCGGCCACCTGGCCCAAGCTCGCCGCCGCGAGCCACCTCGGCCTCAGCCTGCTCGGCACCGACCAGCAGGCCGCCGCCCGCTCGCTCGGCACCCGCGACGGCGACCGCTTCCGCGATATCCAGCTGCACCGCGGTTCCGGCGACGCCGTGTTCATCGATGGCGCGTCCGCCTGGATCGAGGGCGTCCAGGAAGCGCACGTCCCGGCAGGCGACCACGCGGTGGTCATCCTCCGCATCCACCGCATCGCCACCCGCACCGACGTGGACCCGCTCGTTTTCCACGGCAGCAAGTTCCGCCGACTGCACGCGGAATCGGCGAACGGGGCGGCCTGAGGGGCTGGTTCACTCGCCAGAACGCGGCGGGGTCCGTCCGGTCGTGCAGGGGACGCGACGGCGTCCTTGCAAGACCTGACATCAAACTGCGTGACGCAAGTTGCCGGTCGAAGCGACCGGACGACCTCTCACGGCCCACGGTTGGGCTGTACCGGCGGCGCTGTGGGAGACTCAGGCGTCTCCTACGGAAAGGTCCGGCTATGTCGCTCGGGATGGTTCTCGGTGATTTCCCGCGCACTTCGGCGCGGGCGTAAACAGGCGACCTGATGGCCCCTGTGCGATAGCAGCACAGGCAATTTCGCGTCTCCGCGTCGAGGTGCTCTTCGTGCCCTTTGCACGTTCGTACACGAGGAGTACGCGGTGTCCACCGCTTCCTGGACCGAGGACAACACCTGCCCGAGCGCCCGTTGGCATTCCGAGAATGGCGCGCCACCACCCGATTCCCTCGTGGTGGTGAACGACTGGACGACTGCCGAAGCGGCTTGCCGAATGGCGCGAGCGGGGACCGGCCTGCTGTGGCGCGGTGATTTCCACAATGCGCGGCAGTTGCTGCGGGCGATGGGTCGGCGGGTCGAGCGGAAGGTTTCGCTGGGCGACGATCCGGCCGAGGCGTTCCGCCGGTATCGCGCGTCTCGTCGGCGGCGCGCGGAAGTGCTCGGCAAGTTGCTCGTGCTGCTGGAAGACGACTATTCGCTGGCGTTGCGTCGCGCTCCCGATGTGCGGCGCGCCTGCACCGAAGCGTACGGCGCGGCGCGGGGGCGTACGGTGGTCGCGCTCACCGAGTTGCTCGGCGTGCTGGGGGCGGCGCAGTGGCGAGAGAAGGGTGTGTACGTGCCCGCGCTCGGCGACCGCATTCATCCGCACTACGGTGTGTTCTCCCCGGTCCGGGGCGAGTACATCGACCTCGTCGCAGCCGCGCCGCTACCCGCGCGGACCGAGACAGCCTTCGATCTCGGCACGGGCACCGGCGTGCTCGCCGCCGTTCTGGCCCGCCGCGGTTGCACTCGAATCACAGCCACCGACAAGAGTTCCCGTGCGCTGACCTGCGCCCGAGCCAACCTCGACCGACTGGGCCTCTCATCCGTCGCCGTGCAAGGCCCGGCTCTCTTCCCGGACGGCGAGGCCGACCTGGTGGTGTGCAATCCCCCATGGCTCCCCGGCGCACCTACCTCGACCCTGGAAAGCGGCGTATACGACGAGAACTCGTCCATGCTGTACACCTTCCTCTCCGGCCTCCGTGCCCACTTGCGCCCCGGCGGCGAAGGCTGGCTGATCCTCTCCGACCTCCCCGAACACTTAGGCCTGCGCCCCCACGACGAACTCCTCGACCGCATCACAACCGCAGGCCTCCACATCACCGCCCAACTGACGACCCGCCCCACCCACCACCGAGCCCACCACCCCACCTCTCCACTCCACCACGCCCGCACCCGCGAAACGACTTCCCTCTACCGCCTGGGACCTCGTTGAGTGGCACATCACGGAGTGGTTACCCCCGTCATCCGGGACCGAGTCCACGGCGTATTGATCGCATCGGCAACGGGTTTCGGGGGCGAAGTTGACATTGCTAGTCGTTTCAGTGAAGACTGAAATGACTAGCAACGACGGGAGCTTTGATGGATCTCCATATCGAGCAAGTGACGTTCAACAGCCTTGGCACCGCGTGTGCTGGTGATCTGTATTTGCCCGCGGCGGACGGTCCGGTCCCCGGTCTGGTGCTGGGGCACTCAGGGGTGATGGTGAAAGAGGCGTTGCGAGTGTTCGCACCGTATTTCGTGCGGGCGGGGTTCGCGGTACTGGCGATCGACTATCGCACGGTCGGGGCCAGCGCGGGGCAACCTCGCGGCCAGGACTACCCGCAGCGACAGACGGAAGATTTTCGTAGCGCGGTGTCGTATCTGCAAACCCGCCCGGAGGCGGACCCGAATCGGATCGGACTCTGGGGTGTCAGCATCGGGGGCTCGGTGGCGACGCAGGCCGCGGTATTGGACCGGCGCGTGAAATGTGTTGTGGTGCAGAGCCCGAGCGTGTGGAACGGATGGCGGTATCTGGAGCGGCTGCTCGGTAGGGAGGGCCTAGCCGCGCTGCGGGACCGGTTGGACGAGGACTGGCAGCGCCGATATGTCGGCCACGACAGTGCTCGGGTGCCGCACCTGACGCTGCGGGGGGAAAACGTCGAGAGCGCACCGGATCTCGCCGCCGAGATGTTCCCGAACTACCGGAACGAGAAGACCCTCGACTCCGCCGAACATCTGCTGACCTTTGCGCCGGAGGACCTCATTCATCGCCTGGCGCCGACCCCGCTGCTGATGATCGCCAACGGCGGCTGGGACCCGTACCACATGCTCGAGGAGGCACAGAGCGCCTTCGCCAAGGCCGGCGAGCCGAAACGACTCGAGATCCTGCCTTACGACGTGCTCGGTCTCTACACCGGTCCCGGGCTGGAGGAGGCCATGGCTCTGGCCGTCGAGTGGTTCGACCGGCACCTGCGCCGGACCCGCCTCGTCGCTCCCACCCCGGAGCCGACCCGGGAGTCGGTGACCGCTATGCCACAGTAATCGAGCCGAGTACAGCGCAGGAGGACACAGCATGCCGGAACCGGATCGACAGCACGCCACGCTGGAGTGGGTGGAGCGAGTCGCTACCTTCTGCGTCGAGGAATGGGCACTGCCCCCCATCACCGGGCGAATCCTCGGCCTGCTGATGATCTGCGATCCGCCGGAGCAATCCGCCGGCCAGATCGCCGAGGCGATCCACGCCAGCCGCGCCTCGCTGACCTCCAACATGCGCCTGCTGACCACCATCGGCCTCGTCCGCAAGGTGCGGATCCCCGGTGACCGCACCGCCTACTACCGCATCGAGGACGACGCCTGGGAGAAGGTCATCCATCGCAAAATCGCCGGCCTGGGCGCCTTCGGCGACATCGCCGAGGACGGACTCTCCTTGGTCGGCGGCACCGATCCCGCTCTCACCGAACGCATCCGGGCCGCTCAGCAGGCATTGACCTGGCTGCGCGACATCGCCGCCCGACACACGGACACCACCACCTGAAGGACCGATCGTGCTCCGAATCCGACCCGACCTCGACCCGATTCAGGAAACCCTGCTCCTCACCCTGCAAGCCCGAGCACTGGACGCGACCACCCGCACCCCGATCCTGGGCGACACCCACCAGGCCGAGCTGGCCGACCGGATCGACTACGACTTCACCGAACTCGAGCTGAAACCCAGCCTCATCTGCGGAACGGCGCTACGCGCGAAAAAACTCGACGACGCGGTACGCGCGTTCATCGCCATGCACCGAAATGCGGTGGTACTCGATCTCGGCTGCGGCCTGGACACCCGCATGCTCCGATGCGATCCACCCGCCGATGTCGACTGGTACGACGTCGATTACCCTGAAGTCATCGAACTGCGCCGACAGTTGCTTCCGCACAGCCCCCATCCGCTGGGCGTCGATCTCACCCAGCCGGGCTGGACTCAGCAGCTGCCCGCCGATCGACCAGCCATGATCGTCGCCGAGGGCCTGCTGCCTTTCCTGCCCGGCGACACGTTCCACACCCTGATCCGCGAGGCGACCACACACTTCCCGACCGGTGAGCTCGCCCTCAACGGCTACACCCGTTTCGCCGCCTGGGCCATGAAATACCACCCGTCGATCAAAGCCCTCGGCATCAGCGCCGCCCAAGGATTCGACGACGCCCACGAACCCGAAACCTGGGGCGCCCGCCTGACACTGATCGAAGAACAACTTCTCACCCGCGCCGGCGAAGTCGACCTCTTCCCACAACCGTTACGCGCGGTAACCCGCGCCATAGCCCTCAGCTCAGGACTGTCTCGGCAAGCCAACCGAATACTCCGATACGCCTTCTAGTGTCTCGAGGCATCGCGCCGTCACCCCCATCCTCAACCACCACCGTAGAGGCCGGTGATGTGGTGGTCCGCACGACGTTGAAAGTCATCGCCGCCGTTGCAATCTCTCTTGCGGCAGGTGCAGGTTGGGCGAACGCCACGGTTACATCCAGCGGATTACCCCTGAAGCCCATCCCGAGCCCGCAACCGGCTCCCGTCGGCACTCAGGCGACTCCTGTCGGCGTCTCCTCGGGCTCGAGCGACGCCCAGTCTCTGGCCTGCCTCGTGCACGCCCTGTCCAGCGGCGCCCACTACTGCCTGTAACCCACACCACCCCCAGCGGCGGTAACCGCCCGGCACTTCGTTGAGTGGCACATGACGGAGGGGCTACTCGCGATTCGCCTCGACCATGTGCCACTCGATGACGTGCGCTGCGGGGCGGTTGGTCGGGTAGCAGAAAGGCCCTGGATCGGCGGGGTGCGGATGCAGGGCCTTCGGTGGAGCCGATGACGGGAATCGAACCCGCGCTGTCTGCTTGGGAAGCAGAAGTTCTACCATTGAACTACATCGGCAGAGGCAAAAGTGCCAATCGAGACTGTAGCAGAAGCCGCGCTCAGGGTGGGAAAAGCGCAGCTTGTACCGGTGGCAGAAGTCAGGGCATTGGTCGTCGGCCTTATCGCACTGTTCGCTATGCCCGCCGGTAGTTCGAGGAAGCACTCGCCTCGTCCGGCCGTCTGGTGTCGAGTTCCCGTCGATTGGCCGATGTACCCCGGTCGGCGCGTACCAAGTACCGGTACAAGCTCAGGCAGAGGATGAGCCACAGCGCCCCGAAGCACCAACCGCCGAGGACGTCCGTCGCCCAGTGGACGCCGAGGTAGATCCGCGACAGGCCGACCGCGATGACGAAGAGCGCGGCGGCGATCGCGGTCCAGGCGCGCAGGGCGGGGCCGTGTATGCCGGGGAGCGCGACCGCGAGGACGATGCCGACCACGACGAACGAGCCCATGCTGTGCCCGGAGGGGTACGCCTGGTTGGACACACTGATCAGGTGTTCTTCGAGGGGTGGGCGGTCTCGGTCGGTGAGTTTCTTGCCGCCTCGGACCAGTAGGCCGCCGCCGAGCCCGGTGATCGCGACGAGCGCTGCCGCCGTCCAGCGCCGCCGCCAGGACAGGACCAGGCAGGTGGCGGTGGCCAGGGCGGTCATGGCGAGCGTGCCGCCCAGCAGGCTGATCGCCACCGCTATCGGGGTCAGCGTGCCGTTGCGGTGCGCGACGGCCCAGTCGGTGATGCCGCGATCGAACCCGCCGGGGCCGCGATTGCCGACCACACCTGCCGTGAGGGACGCGGCGCACACCACCAGCAACCCGGTGAGCACCCAGATGGTGTTGCGAATGCGAGGGGAGGTCACCATTCCACGGTGCCATTTCCGGCGCTGGAAGGTAGCTCAGGCGGTTCCCAGCTGGGACGACGTCACAAACGTCGTCTCGGACACCGCTGGCAGGGTGGTGAACGGCCGCCGACTCAGAACTTGCTGTAGCCGCCGTCGATCAGCAGAGTGTCGCCGGTGTGGTACGCGCTGGTGGGGCTGGCGAGGTAGACGGCGACGGATTCGAAATCGCTCGGCAGGCCCCAGCGGCGGACCGGGATCCGCGGGTGGACGCGTTCGCGGAAACGGTCCCACGCGAAGGCCTCTTCGGTCATCGGCGTCTCGACCCAGCCGGGCAGCACGGAGTTCGCACGGATGTCGTGCTTGGCCAGCTCCACCGCGATCGAGTTGACCATGGCGATCAACCCCGCCTTGCTGGCCGCGTAGGACTGCCCGCGCGGAACTCCCTGGTGGGCGGCGAGGCTGGCGGTGGCGACCAGACTGCCGCCTTCGCCCTGGGCGAGCATCGCCTTCGCCGCTTCACGCAGCGTCACGAACGCGGCGTCGAGATTGAGCGAGGTGACCCGGCGGAATTCCGCGAGATCGGTCTCCACGAACGGGATGAACCCCTGGCTCACACCGGCGTTCACGAAGCAGGAGTCGATGCGGCCGAGTTCGGCGGCCGCGTGGCCGATGGTGTCGATCACCTGCTGCTCCTCGCCGACGTCGCAGCTCAGCGCGAGCACGCGCCCGCCGAACGCGCGCAATTCGGCGGCGGCAGCCTCGTTGCGTTCGGCGTTGCGGCCGACGACGCAGACATCGGCCCCGGCCCGTGCGAGACCCCGGGCGAATCCGAGACCGATGCCGGAGTTGCCTCCGGTGACGACGGCGACGTGGCCGGTCAGGTCGAACAGCGAGCCCTCGGACATGGTTCATCCCTTCGATCGCGGGCGACGCCGCCCGAATGAATGCGAGGATATCGTTCTCTCCATATCACTGTGCGGCTGAGGAGCCCCGTCGAGCAGGCGCTACGCTCGTCGCGTGCTGCTTTCCGATCGTGACATCCGCGCGGAGATCGCCGCTGGGCGTCTCGGCGTCGAGCCGCTGCTGGAGAACCTGATCCAGCCGTCGAGCATCGACGTGCGCCTGGACCGGATGTTCCGGGTGTTCAACAACACCCGCTACACCCACATCGATCCGGCGCAGCGGCAGGACGAACTCACCAGCCTGGTCGAGCCGGGCGAGGGCGAGCCGTTCGTGCTGCATCCCGGCGAATTCGTGCTCGGCTCCACCCTCGAGGTGTGCACGCTGCCGGATGATCTGGCCGGACGCTTGGAGGGCAAGTCCAGTCTGGGCCGATTGGGTCTGCTGACCCACTCGACCGCCGGCTTCATCGATCCCGGGTTCAGCGGGCACATCACGCTGGAGCTGTCCAACGTGGCGAATCTGCCGATCACGCTGTGGCCCGGCATGAAGATCGGTCAGCTGTGCCTGCTCAGGCTGACCAGCCCGGCCGAGCACCCGTACGGCAGTGCCGTGGCGGGCTCGAAGTACCAGGGCCAGCGCGGACCGACTCCGTCGCGGTCCTATCTGAACTTCCCGATTCCGGCCGCCGCGATCGACGCCGCCGAAGCTCGCTGACCGGGGCCGAGTCCGCTTCGTCGACTGTGGGGGAGAAGCGGACCCGGCGGACGGCGGCGGGGAACCGACCGCGGAGGTGATCAGTCCCCGCCGCCCGCTCCCACCGCGAGCGCCGTTGTGAGGATGACGGACAGCGGTGGGAGCGTGTCACCGCGGCTCGGCGGGCTGACCCAGAAGCACCCTTCCCGGGTCCAGCGGCCGAGGCCGGTCGGCAACATCACGGCGCTGCCGACGGCGGGCAGGCCGATATCCAGCCGATTGAGCACCTCGAGCACCTGCGGTCCCGGTCGGCTGTCGGGCTCGGCGAGGAAACTCCATCGGATCTGCCTGGCCAACATGGGACCCCTCGTTCCCTGCTGTTCCAGTGCGGCGCGCACCTTCTCGGCACGCGCGGTCGGCAGGTGGACGACGCAAACGCGTCCGGTGATCGGCAGCATGGCGAAACCGCCCCGCTCGGTGACCGGCAGTCCGAACTCGTGCCGATAGAACGCCACCCAATCGTCCACGGTCCTGAGTTTCTCGACATTCACGGCGAACTCCTTGCCTTCCGACTCAATGGTCCCGGCCCGCCGCGCGATTCGGCATCGCCCGCTCACCCGCCTTGCGCTGCCCTTCCGCTGCCTTTGATACGGGCCGTATTTCACCTGTGGCCGCGCTCACAAACCGCTCGTACTCTGGAAGGAGTTCGTTCGGAAGGGATGACACCGTGGTCACGCATTGGTCAGGCAAAGAGGCCCGTGCCCTTCGCGATGCCAAGCGGATGAGCATCAGGGAATTCGCCGCCCATTTGGGTGTGCACGAACGCTTGGTGTCGAAGTGGGAAGCCGGGGGCGTCCGGGTTCATCCACGACCGATCAACCAAGCCGCTCTGGATACCTCACTGGCCAGGTCCGACGATGTGGTGCGGGCGCGGTTCGCGGCATTGATCGATAAGCCCGCGATCGATCGAACCGTCCCGCCGGGATTCGATGCGCGTGCCGACGCCTCGGCGCGCGTTCATTATTCGAGCGACGCGGACCTTTTGGCTCTCATAGACGCCGGTGCGATGAGAGGTGCTGCGTTGGCAGCGATTTCGGAGAGGGATCTGATCATGGCGGCTGCCCACGAGGCCAGCGAGCACGCCGGCAAGGCCGAGAGCACCAATGTCGGTGCGAGCACTTTGGACCAGCTCGACGCGGATGTCGTGCGCATCGCGAACGACTACGTGCGCATTCCGCCGGTGCCGATGATGGTGGAAATGGTGCGGGTGCGGCGCCGGGTGTATCGGTTGCTGGAAGGCCATCAGCGGCCCGCCGATACCGGTCATCTGTATCTTTTGGCGGGCACCCTCTCGGGCCTGCTCGCCAACGCCAGCACCGATCTCGGCTACTACGACGCGGCGGGCGAGCAGGTCCGGGCCGCGTGGGCCTACGCGGAGTTGTGCGGGCACAACGGGCTTCGGGCCTGGACCCGCGGCATGCACGCGCTGATCGAGTACTGGTCGCAGCGGCCGCGCCGGGCGGTCCAGCTCGCCCAGAGCGGGCAGGAGTTCGCGGAATCCGCGACCGCGCAGGTGCGACTGCTCAATATCGAGGCGCGCATCTGGTCGGCGCTTGGCAGCGCCGCCGACACCGATCGCTGCGTGCGGGCAGCCGACGACGCGCGCGAGATCGCCGCGACCGACACGCTGCACGACGAGGTGGGCGGCGTCTTCGGGTTCAACGAGGCCAAGGCCAACTACTACGCTGGCGCCACCTACATCCACCTCGGTCAGGCGGAGCCCGCGCTCGGCGCCACCCAGCGGGCCATCGAACTCTATTCGAACGGCCCGTCCGAACAGCGTTCCTACGGCGCGGAGGCGCTTGCCAGGGTCGACTGCGCGGCTGCCCACCTGATCAACGGCAGCCTGGACGGCGCGGCCGAGGCGCTGCAGCCGGTGCTCGGCCTCGACGAGGCCAAGCGCATCGCGCAGCTCGAGGAGCGGTTGACCGGTGTGCGCAGGCGGATCGCGGCTCCGGCTTTCCGCGACTCGGTCGAGGCGCGCAGGCTGGACGAGCGGATCGAGGAATTCTGCGGGTCGACGGCGGCCAAGGGGATCCCGCCCGGCGCGGCCCATTGAGTGACGCGTCACACCCGGCGGGGCCGCGGCCGCCGTCGTGGGCGTGGCGGCCCGTGGAGAGCTCGGACAGGCGGTTTATCCAGTTGCGACGGATGGCACCATGGGACGGGTGAGTCCTCAGCATCCGCACCATCCCCCGCGTGTTCTGGAGCAGTCCACGAAGCTGCAGAACGTCGTCTACGAGATCCGTGGACCGGTACACGCGCACGCGGCACGGCTGGAGGCCGAGGGCCACCGCATCCTCAAACTGAATATCGGCAACCCCGCCCCGTTCGGGTTCGAGGCGCCCGACGTGATCATGCGCGACATCATCGCGGCGCTGCCGTATGCCCAGGGCTACTCCGAATCCAAAGGCATCCTCTCCGCGCGGCGCGCGATCGTGACCCGCTACGAACTCGTGCCCGGCTTCCCCGAGCTGGACGTGGACGGCGTCTACCTCGGCAACGGCGTATCCGAGCTGATCACCATCACCATGCAGGCCCTGCTGGACAACGGCGACGAGGTGCTGATCCCGGCGCCGGACTACCCGCTGTGGACCGCCATGACCAGCCTGGCGGGCGGCACGCCGGTGCACTACCTGTGTGACGAGGCCAACGGCTGGCAGCCCGATATCGCCGACATCGAATCGAAGATCACCGACAAGACCAAAGCGCTGCTGGTGATCAACCCGAACAACCCCACCGGCGCGGTGTACTCCGCCGAAGTGCTCCAGCAGATCGCCGACCTGGCTCGCAAGCATCAGCTGTTGCTGCTCGCCGACGAGATCTACGACAAGATCCTCTACGACGACGCCAAGCACATCTCGCTGGCCACCGTGGCGCCCGACCTGCTGTGCCTGACCTTCAACGGGCTGTCCAAGGCCTACCGGGTCGCGGGTTACCGGTCGGGTTGGTTGGCGATCACGGGCCCGAAGGAGCACGCGGCCGGGTTCCTGGAGGGCATCGACCTGCTCGCCTCCTCGCGGTTGTGTCCGAACGTGCCCGCGCAGCACGCGATTCAGGTCGCGCTCGGCGGTCATCAGAGCATCGAGGACCTGATCCTGCCCGGCGGGCGGCTGCTCGAACAGCGCGACGTCGCCTGGGAGCGGTTGAACATGATCCCCGGCGTGTCGTGCGTGAAGCCGAAGGGCGCGCTCTACGCGTTCCCGAAGCTGGATCCGAATGTGTACGAGATCCACGACGACTCCAAGCTGATCCTGGATCTGCTGCTGCAGGAGAAGATCCTGATGGTGCAGGGCACCGGCTTCAACTGGCCGCGCCACGACCACCTGCGGATCGTCACACTGCCCTGGGCCCGCGATCTCGCGGTCGCGATCGAACGCTTCGGCAACTTCCTGTCCAGCTATCGCCAGTAGCGGGAAGCCCGGAGCTGGACAATATAATCGCCCCGCTTCTGGCCTGGAAACAAACTCGATGTACGGATACCCGTCGGATTTGGCGACTAGCTAGCGCAAAAGAAGTACTTTTGTGTACAGTGGTCCTCGGCACTCAGAGTGCCCGGTCGGATTGCCTACCCCCCCTGGGCATATCCGACCTCGGGTTAGGCCGCCTACCCCCCTGGGCCGCCTGCCCTGCGGGCGGCGGAGACATCCCCCTGCTCTCCGCCGCCCCCCTCTAACTCCTTTTTTTCCCGTTATCGGTTCACATCAACCGCGTCTCCGCTGTGTTAGGTAACCGCCGCGACGGTCTTGAAAATGAAATCCTTTAGGCTCGCTCCGGGCGCAAACACATCGGACAGAGGAGCGCGGTGAGCGACCACCACCATCACCACGATCATTCGGGACCGATCGCGATCGGCGCGACCGCGGCGCGCGTGGTCATCGGGCTGCTCACCGCCATCGGGATCGTCGTGGTCATC
This sequence comes from Nocardia sp. NPDC051911, assembly GCF_040681035.1. NCBI lineage: Bacteria > Bacillati > Actinomycetota > Actinomycetes > Mycobacteriales > Nocardiaceae > Nocardia > Nocardia sp. NPDC051911. Next base: position 388,229 of record NZ_JBFAXY010000001.1, on the reverse strand, counting down.
GGCGCGATCGCGCTGTGGCCGAGCAAGCAGCACATCGATATCCCGCTGCCGATGCAGAACGCGGGCGGCGGCGCGGTACAGACCGAGGCGGGCACCGTAGTGCTGCAGGACATCGGGCCGTGCGGCAGCTCTTCACTGGGCAAGGTCTTCGTCGACAAGCCCGAACCGCCGCGCAACAACGCCTACACCTGCCAGCGCAGCCTGATCTCGATCGAATCCGGACCGCACAAGGGCAACCGCACGCTGCTGGAAATCGCACCGGGCCCAGGGCAACCCGACCTGCACGCCGGTGACGAACTGCGGCTGGTCCGCCAGACCGATCCCAGCGGGACGCCGCTGTACTCGTTCGAGGACTACTCGCGCGGGCTGCCGCTCACGCTGATCGTGGTGGCTTTCGTCGTGGTGATCATCGCGGTGGCGCGCTGGCGTGGCGTCCGCGCGCTGCTGGGCCTGGTGTTCGCCTTCGCCGTCCTGGTGCTGTTCCTGCTGCCCGCCCTGCTGGACGGCAAACCGGCGATCCCGGTCGCCTTGGTCGCGGGCGCCCTGATCCTGTACGCGGTGCTGTATCTGGCGCACGGGGTGAACCTGCGCACCAGTTCGGCGCTGCTCGGCACGCTGACCTCGATGCTGCTCGCCGCCGCGTTGTCCTGGCTCACCATCGAGATGACCCATCTCACCGGCCTTTCCGAAGAGCAGAACACGAACGTCGCGACCTACATCGAGCACGTCAGTATCACCGGATTGCTGCTGGCCGGATTCATCATCGGTTCGCTCGGTGTGCTCAACGACGTCACCATCACCCAGGCGTCCGCCGCGTTCGAGCTGGCCGCCATCGACCGGTCGGCCTCCCGGCGCGAGGTTTTCGCCGCCACCATGCGCGTGGGGCGCGACCACATCGCCAGTACCGTCTACACGCTGGTGCTCGCCTACGCCGGTGGGGCGCTGCCGCTGTTGCTGCTGTTCAGCGTGGCGGGGCGGTCCATCCGCGACGTGCTGACCGGTGACGCCGTTGCCATCGAGATCGCGCGCTCGGCGGTCGGCGGTATCGCGCTGGCGCTCTCGGTGCCGTTGACCACCGGCATCGCTGTGCTGCTGGCCCGCCCGTTCACGACCAAGGAACCAACCCCCGCGCCGCGCCCGCGTCGCGCACGGCACGCGAGGGTCTGAACTCCCCCCGTTTCCCGTCTCGTCAGGAGTTGTGCGGCGCGGCCGCCCGGCTCAGCGCTGCGGCGGCGGAGGGAAGGGGAAGACCTCCGGCGGGATCGTGGGAACCACGATCGGCGGAAGGCCCGGCACGACGATGGTGTTCGGGCCGGGTGTCGGCGGCGCCTCGCTGGTGGTCTGCCTCCGGTTCGGCGGCGGCGCGGCGAGCGACTCGTGCGCGGGCGATTCCGTGGTGCCCGGCGCGACCGCGATCTGCGGGTCCAAGCTGGTCGTGCGCGGTGTGGTGGTGGGCGACAGCGACGGTGATCCTTCGCTGGTGTGTGAATCCCGTTCCAGCACCTGCGGTCCGTAACCGAGGCCGAGCCCGATCGCGGCGACCACGGCCAGCGCGCTGACGGTCAGCACCGCACCGCTGATCTCACGTTTGCCGCGCTGGGTCGGAGCCGACAACCATGCGGGTGACAGCTCGTCGTCCAGCGTGGCGCCCGCCGTCGGCGTTTCCTTACGGACCGGTCTGGCCAGCAGCGCGGCGCCGCGAGCCATCACGGTCTCCGGGCTGTCCGGCACGATGACGGGCACGCCCATCCAGCGTTCGAGCACCTTGGCCACCAACGGGATCCGGGCGCAACCGCCGATGGCGAGCACGCCGTGCACCGGGCGGTCCGAGCGCACGATCACGTCGCGTGCCATGCGCGCCGACGACTCGATGGCCAGCATGATCAGCGATTCGAAGTTCTCCTGCGCGAGCAGCACCAAACCCTGCTCGCTCGGCAGCGCCACCGCGGTGTTGGTGGTGAGCTGCTCTTTGGCCTCGCGGCACAGCGCGTCCAGCGCGGCCAGGCCCGCGGCGTTCGGCGGGTGCGCGATCCGCCCCGAGGCGATCTGCTGCTCCCGGATCAACGAGTCGAGATAGTCGCCGCTGATGTCGCTGGTGCGCTCGCTGTGCCGGACCTCACGGGTCTGCGTGTCGACCACGCTTACCGTCAGGCCCGAACTGCCCAGGTCGTAGACGACCAGCGAGGAGATGCCCCGGATATCGCCGGTGGCCTGGGCGAACTCGAGTGCGGCCGCGATCTCGGGCACGAGTTCGTAATTGGTCAGCTGCTGACGCGCCATGGCGGCGCGAATGGCGCGGGCGTGCTGCTCACTGCGGTAGGCGATGGCGGTGGCGCCGATACCCGGCGTGGCCTCCAGGGTGACTCCGATGGCCTCTGCCGCCAACTCTTCCATGCTTTGGTCGACGACCGGAATGGTCTGCAGATCGAAGGAATGCGGGGAGACATGCCCGTGGGGGTTTCCGGCGTGTGGTCGCGCCATACGGACAGCGCCGGCCCCCACCGAAACTCCCAGTACCGAACTCATCAGCTGCCCATCTCGTTTCACACTTCACGACATGCGAGCCTGCGCCGTCCGTCGGCGGAGACCCGCTGGACGGACCCTACCGTCGGCGATCAGCTGTGCTTAAGGCAGGACTGGTCGTCTGTCTGGCAGTAGCCCGCCTCGCTCCGCAACTCTACGGTGTACCGAGTCCCGCGTACACCCATCCGGCTGCTCTCCAGGTGGCACGATTGAGACAGTTCCGGCCGTCGATGATCGAGCGGGCACGCACCACCCGGTCCAGGTCTTGCGGGCGCAGCGCGGTGAATTCGTCCCACTCGGTGAGCACGAGCACCACGTCGGCGCGTTCGCACGCCTCGGTGACCGAGGTCGCGTAGTTCAGGGTGGGGAACACCCGGCGCGAATTCTCCAGCGCCTTGGGATCGTAGACGGTCACCACGGCGCCGTGCAGCTGGATCATGCCCGCCACGTTCAACGCGGGCGAGTCGCGGACGTCGTCGGATTCCGGTTTGAAAGCCGCGCCGAGTACCGCCACGTTGGCCCCGAGCAGTGAGCCGCCGCAGGCGCGGGCGGCCATGTCGACCACCTTGGTCCGTCGGCGCATATTGATGTTGTCCACCTCGCGCAGGAAGGCGACGGCGTGGGCGGCGCCGAGTTCGCCGGAGCGGGCCATGAACGCCCGGATGTCCTTCGGCAGACATCCGCCGCCGAAACCCAGTCCGGCGTTGAGGAACCGACGGCCGATGCGCGCGTCGTAGCCGAGGGCGTCGGCCAGCATGGTCACGTCGGCGCCGGTCGCTTCGCAGACCTCCGACACCGCGTTGATGAACGAGATCTTCGTCGCCAGAAAGGCGTTCGCCGAGACCTTCACCAATTCCGCTGTGGCCAGGTCGGTGAGCAGGAACGGGACCTCGGCGGCGATGAGGTCGGCGTAGATCTCGCGCACCAGATCCTCGACCCACCCGGCGGCGGCGCGCTCCCGGTCGACTCCGAGGACCAATCGGTCCGGCCGCAGGGTGTCCTTGACCGCGAAGCCTTCTCGGAGGAATTCCGGATTCCACGCCACCTCGACGTCGGTGGAAGTCAGCGCGCGAGCGCGGGCTCCCAGCGCGTCCGCCGTGCCGACCGGAACCGTCGACTTGCCGATGATCACCGAGGGACGTTCCAGTAGCGGGGCGAGGGTATCCACCACCGCGTGCACGTATTTCAAGTCGGCGGCGTACTCACCCTTCTTCTGCGGCGTGCCCACACCGAGGAAATGCACATCGGCGTGTGCGGCCGCCTCGGCGTAGGAGGTGGTGAACCGCAGTCGGCCCGCATCGAGGTTGCGACGAAGCACATCCTCCAGGCCCGGTTCGTAGAACGGCACCACTCCGTCGGACAGCTTCGCGACCTTGCCCGGGTCCACGTCCACTCCGATGACGTCGTGCCCGAGTTCGGCCATGCACGCCGCGTGCGTGGCCCCGAGATACCCGGTTCCGAAGACTGTGCATCGCATGATCGATTGGTAAGCCCCGCCGATGGCCACGCCACGTCAGCGAGGCAAGGGTCCGGGCAACAGCAGGTGTACATGCGGCGACATCGCTGATCCGGACGCCGTGACCTGGCGTGATGCTCGCGCGGCACCCGGCTAGCATCGGCCTGTGCGACGTCGTCGGTTGGCCTGGACCGGGCTCTGTGCCGGTCTGGTGGTAGTGGTCGCCGCGGTGGCGCTGTGGCCGGTCTACGTGCGTCCGCGGATCGACCCGCCCGCGCGGGCGGACGCCGTTCTCGTGCTCGGCGGTGCGCACGACGGACGCGAACAGCTGGGCCTGCGCTTGGCGCGTGAGGGATTCGCGCCACGGGTGGTGTTCTCCAATCCCTATGAGAACAGCGCCATGCTGAACCGCATCTGTCACGGCGGCTACAGCTTCGAGGTGCAGTGCTTCGACCCGTCTCCCCGCACCACCCGCGGCGAGGGCCGCGAACTCGCCCGCCTCGCCCGCGCCCACAATTGGCACCGGGTCATCGTCGTCACCTTCACCCCCCATGTCTCTCGAGCCCGCTACGTCTTGCAAGGGTGCTGGGACGGAGAACTCGTCTTCATCGACCCCGAACCCGCCCTCTCCATCCCCCGCTGGGCCTACGACTACGTCTACCAATCGGTGGGCTACCTAAAGGCCTTCTTCGAGGACTGCTGAAGCACTCGGGAGTGCCGGTCGCACCAGGTGAAGGATGTGCTGGCATATGACTTCAGTTTGACTCGGTGAAACAGGCAGCCGTACATTCTGTCGCGTGGTGGCGGGATGGTCGCCAGGGAAGCAACGGTGCACACCCTCCGGGAGGGCAGATGGATTACGACTGGTCAGCGGAGGATCTGGCGTTTCGGGACGAGGTGCGCGGATTCCTCGACGCGAAGCTGACGCCGGAGTTGCGGCGGGCCGGGCGCTTGGCGACGAGCGTGTATCCCGACCACGAGGCGAGCACGGAATGGCAGCGCATCCTGCACGAGCGCGGCTGGGCGGCGCCCGCCTGGCCGGTGGAACACGGCGGATGCGACTGGAGCCTGACCCAGCACTACATCTTCCAGCGGGAATCGGCGCTGGCCGGCGCACCCGCGCTGTCGCCGATGGGCATCAGGATGGTGGCCCCGGCCATCATCGCGTTCGGCACCCCGGAACAGAAGGCGTTCTATCTGCCGCGCATCCTCACCGGCGAGGTCTTCTTCTGCCAGGGCTACTCCGAGCCCGAGGCCGGATCGGACCTGGCCGCGCTGGCCATGGCCGCCGTCGACGACGGCGAGGACTTCGTATGCACCGGCAGCAAGATCTGGACCACCCACGCCACCGAGGCGAACTGGATCTTCTGCCTCGTGCGCACCTCGCGCACGGGTAAGAAACAACAGGGCATCACGTTCCTGCTGATCGACATGACCGCGCCGGGCATCGAGATCCGGCCGCTGGTGATGACCTCGGGCGAGCAGGTGCAGAACCAGGTCTTCTTCGACAACGTGCGAGTGCCGAAGACCAATGTGCTCGGCCGGATCGATGACGGGTGGACCGTCGCGAAGTACCTGCTGGTGCACGAGCGGGGCGGAGCGGCCGCGCCGTGGCTGCAGGTCATGGCCCAGGACATCGCCGCCGAAGCGGCGCGGCAGCCCGGCCCGGACGGCAACCCGCTGATCGACGACCGCGCGTTCGCGGCGAAGCTGGCGGATTTGCGGATCCGCACCGAGGTGCTCGAAATCCTGGAATACCGCACGATTTCCGCGATGGCCCAGGGGAAGAACCCGGGCCCGGCGTCCTCCATCCTGAAGATCCTCGGCACCGAACTCAGCCAGAAGCTCACCGAGCTGGCGCTGGAGGCCGCGGGCCCGCGCGGTCGCGTCTACCAGCCGCACGCCACCAAGCCGGGTGGCCCGATCGCCCAGTTCACGCCACCCGCCGACGGCTACCGCAGCGGCGCGGACTGGCAGGCCGTCGCGCCGCTGAAGTACTTCAACGACCGAGCGGGCTCGATCTACGCGGGCAGCAACGAGATTCAGCGAAACATCCTCGCCAAAGCAGCATTGGGACTCTGATGGACTTCACGCTTACCGACGAGCAGGAAATGCTCCGCTCCGCGATCGCCGGATATCTCGGCGCCCGCTACGACCTGGAGAAGAGCCGCGCGGCGGCGAAATCGGAGACGGGCTGGCAGCCCGCGATCTGGCGCGGATTCGCCGACGAACTCGGCATCCTCGGCGCGACCCTGCCCGAGCGGGTGGACGGCACCGGCGGCGGCCCCGTCGAACTCATGGTGATCGCCGAGGAACTCGGCCGTGCACTGGTGGTCGAGCCGTTCGTGGACACGGTCGTGCTCGGCGCCGGTCTGCTCGAGCGTTCCGGTGGCGAGCAGGCCGACGCCGTGCTGCGCCGGATCGTGTCCGGTGACGCGCGCATCGCGTTCGCCGCGCTGGAACCGTCATCGGGACACGCTTTGCACGACGTGTCGACCACCGCCCGCCGCGACGGCGACACCTGGGTGCTCGACGGCGCGAAGACCGTGGTGACCAGCGCACCGCTGGCCACCGACCTGGTGATCACCGCGCGCACATCCGGCGAACGGCGCGACGAGGCCGGTATCTCGCTGTTCCGGCTCGAATTCGACGCGAGCGCTCCGCCCGCCGGAGTCGAGGTGCACGCCTACCGCACCATCGACGACCGGACCGCCGCCGATCTCGTGTTCACCGGCTTGCGTCTGCCCTCCGACGCGCTGCTCGGCACGGAGTCCGACGGCTGGACGGTCATCGAGCCGACCATCGCGGAAGCGACCGCGGCGATCTGCGCCGAGGCGGTCGGCTGCATGCGCAAAGTGCTCGCCGACACCATCGACTACGCCAAGCAGCGCGAGCAGTTCGGCCAGCCGATCGGCAGCTTCCAGGTGCTGCAACATCGCATGGTCGACATGTACATCGAACTCGAGCAGGCCATCGCGGCGGTCCACCTGGTCGTCCATTCCCTGCGCGCCTCCGCAGGCGACCGGGCCCGCGCCGTCTCGGCGGCGAAGGTCACCGTCGCCAGGGCGGCGCGGTTCATCGGGCAGAACGCCGTGCAACTGCACGGCGCGATGGGCATGACCGAAGAGCTGGCCATCGGCCACTACTTCAAGCGCCTCACCGTGATCGAGCACGAATTCGGCTCTACCGACGAACATCTCGCTCGCTACGCGGCACTGACCAGGCCGTAGTTCGAGTCTCCGGCCGGGACCCGCAACCCCGGCCGGACCGGTCGGGCGGGTTCTGGGCCGTTTCACCGCTGTGGCTTGCTCCTAGCGCCTACCTGCTCCTGATATGACTCGGCCGGGTCCGTTCCCGGACCCGGCCGATGTCGGTATGGAGTTGTTGTGGGCTCAGCTCTTGCGGCCCGGCGCTTTCGCACCGGCCTTGAAGCCGAGACCGCCGGGCTTGGCGCTTGGCGGCGCGACTTCGGGTGTGCCGTTGCCGCTCGCACCGTTGGTCTGCTCCGGTTCGGCGGCGGGTTCGGGCTTTGCCGCAGGGGCTTCCGCGGCGGGGGCCTGCTCCACCGGAGCCGGCTCGGTGGGAGCCGCATCCTTCGGGGCCGGTGCCGGGGTTGCCTTGCCCGGGGCCTTGGGGCCGGGCCGCTTGAAGCCCGACTTCATGGCCAGACCCTTGGCGGGCACCGTGGGCTTGGTCTCGGTCGGCGCGGCTGCGGTCGTGGCTTCGGCCGGTTCCGTAGCCGTCTCGACGGCCGTTGCCTCGGCTGCCGGGGCCTTCGCGCCGGGAGCCTTGGCCGCGCCCTTCATGGTGAGACCACCACCGGGCGCCTTCGCGCCGCCCTTCATGCCCAATCCCTTGGCCGGCTTGGCCGCGGGGGCTTCGGTCGCGGAGGCCTCGGCCGGGCCTTCGGCGGCGGGCGCCCCAGCGGCCTTGGCACCGGGTGCCTTGGCTCCGCCCTTCATCCCCAGACCACCGGGCGCCTTCGCGGGGCCCTTCATGGCAAGACCCTTGACCGGAGCGGCAGGCGCCAACGTGGCCTCGGCCTCCGCCGTTTCCGCGGCGGGGGCCTTGGCGCCGGGCGCCTTGGCCGCACCCTTCATGCCGAGTCCGCCACCGGGTGCCTTGGCCGGGCCCTTCATGGCGAGACCGCCGCCACCGGGCGCTTTCGCCGGGCCCTTCATGGCCAGACCGCCGCCGGTCGGCGCGGCCTTGGCGGGAGCTTCGGCGGCGGGGGCGGGTTCGGGCTCCGGCTCCGGTTCGGGCTCCACCTCGGGCGCCTTCGGCTCCTGGATGACGGTCAGGTTCTCGGTCAGCACCGCGGGCTCGACGCGCTCGATGGCGTCCAGCATCAGCTGGGCGACGTCCACCACCTCGACGCCTTCGCCCTCACCCCTCTCCTGGCGCGCGGTGACGCCGTCGGTCAGCATCACGCGGCAGAACGGGCAGCCGGTCGCGATCTTCGCGGGCGAGGTGGTCAGCGCCTCGTCCACGCGGTCGATGTTGACGCGCTTGCCGAGCTGCTCCTCCATCCACATCCGGGCGCCACCGGCGCCACAGCACATGGATCGCTCGCCGTGCCGGGGCATCTCGACCAGGTTGGAGCCGGACGCGGCCATCAACTCACGCGGCGCGTTGTAGATCTTGTTGTGCCGACCCAGGTAGCAAGGGTCGTGGTAGGTGACGTTCTGCGACACCGAGGCCACTGGGACCAGCTGCTTCTGCCGCACCAGGCGGTTGAGCAGCTGCGTGTGGTGCACGACCTCGTAGTTGCCGCCGACCTGCGGGTACTCGTTGTTCAGCGCGTTGAAGCAGTGCGCACAGGTGACGACGATCTTCTTCTTGCGATCCTCGACGCCCTCGAACACCGAGTTCAGCAGCTCGATATTCTGCTGGGCCAGCTGCTGGAACAGGAACTCGTTACCCGCGCGGCGAGCGGAGTCGCCGGTGCAGGTCTCCTCCGCGCCGAGCACCATGAATTTCACGCCCGCGGTGGCCAGCAGTTCGGCGACCGCCTTGGTGGTCTTCTTGGCGCGGTCCTCGTAGGCGCCCGCGCAGCCGACCCAGAACAGGTACTCGTAGCCGTCGAAGCTGTCGGCGTCCTGGCCGAAGACCGGGATCTGGAAATCGAGCTCGTTGATCCAGTTGAGCCGGTCCTTGGCGTTCTGGCCCCAGGGGTTGCCCTTGTTCTCCAGGTTCTTGAACAGGCCCGCGAGCTCGGACGGGAACTCGGACTCGATCAGCACCTGATAGCGGCGCATGTCGATGATGTGGTCGACGTGCTCGATGTCCACCGGGCACTGCTCGACGCACGCGCCGCAGGTGGTGCAGCTCCACAGCACCTCGGGATCGATGATGCCGCCCACGTCCTCGCCGCCGACCAGCGGCCGCTCGGCCTCGGCCTTGGCGGCCTCCGAGATCTTGGCGAGCTTCGCTTCGTTCGGGTTGCCCTCGGCGTCGACCAGCCCGACCTCGTCGCCACCCATGTCCTTGCGGCCACCGGCCAGCAGGTACGGGGCCTTGGCGTACCCGTGGTCGCGCAGCGACATGATCAGCAGCTTCGGCGACAGCGGCTTGCCGGTGTTCCAGGCGGGGCACTGCGACTGGCAGCGACCGCACTCGGTGCAGGTGGTGAAGTCCAGCCAGCCCTTCCAGGAGAAGTCCTCGATCCGGCCCGCGCCGAAGGTGTCGGTGTCGGGGTCGGCGGTCTCCATGTCGACCGGCTTGCCCTTCGACATCATCGGCTTGGCCGCGCCCAGCGCGACGCCGCCGTCGTCCTCACGCTTGAAGTAGATGTTGAAGAACGCGGAGAACCGGTGCCAGGCCACGCCCCAGGTGACGTTGCGGCCGACGTAGTACAGGAACGCCATGCCGGACATCAGCTTCACGAAAGCGAACAGCGCCACCATCGTGGTGTTCGCGGGCAGCAGCTTCGCCACCTGCATGGTGAAGAAGTCGGTGGCCGGGTCGGAGTGGCCGTAGGCGGCGATCTTGCCCGCCTTCACGAAGATCATGCCGAGGCCCTCGAGCAGCACGATCGCCTCGATGACGTAGGCCGGGCCGAACTTGGAACCGCTGAACCGGGAAAGGCGCTCCGGCAGACGCGGGTGGTTGAGCTGCCGCAGGATGATCAGCGTGAGGATGCCGACCACGGTGCCGATACCCAGGATCTCGTCCCACAGGTGGTAGATCGCCAGGTTGCCGATGATCGGCCAGTGGAACGCGGGGTCGAACGTCTGCCCGTAGGCCTCGAACCACAGCATGGCTCCACCGATGAAGCCGATCATCACCAGCCAGTGCGCCCAGCCGACGGTGCGGAATTTGTTCATCCGCGTGTGCGCGATGAACTCCACGAGCATCTGCTTGAAGCGCGGAAAGAAGGGCCGCCAACGGTCCGGCGCGGGCTGTCCGATCATGATGGCGCGCGCGATATTGCGGACGCCGCCGATGAACGACGCCCAACACAGGAGGCTGAGCGCCGCCCCAATCGTGCCCAGCGTCACTGTCAGGGCATTCATGTGCGACCTTTCTTTAGAGGCACAACGAGCGCGGCTGGTTCTGCTACCGCCTCGGTTGGCTCGTATCCTAACCGGCAGCAAGTTACCCGCCAGTAACAACCATGTCCATCGTACGATCGGGCTTTTGGGCTATAGCCCCATATGCTGGGGCTTGACCCTCTATTTACCTGTGATGAATGTCACAGTAAATTGCCCAGATCACGCTGGCGAGTGGTCGACCACCACCGTAAACGGCGAAGCATTCCGTCCAGTCGGTAAGGATTGGCTTAGTCCCCATGCCTGATAAGGGATCTCGCTTAAAACGCGGCGTTCTATTAGGCTCACGACGTTCTGATTGCCACGACCGTCTTCACACCGCTCGGGGAGGATCCGGAGCCGACCACCCGGATTTGCTGTACAGAGCTCTCGCGTGCTGAAGACCAGCGGTAACGCACGACCTGATGATGGATTGGAAACTGAATTGAAACTCCGCAGAACCACCGCGGCGGCCGCGATGGTCATCGGTGCGATGACCATCGGACTGGGGACCGCCCATGCCGAGCCGGCCGCTGCTACGCCCGACCCGATCCGGTACTCGGTCAAGCTGGTGGAGAAGACCGTCGTGACGACGCTCAAGGGGGGAACATTCGAGCTGGCCAAGTCGTCCGAGGACGTCAAGGAAGACGACGTCTACCGGATCAAGGATTCGCAGGGCAACGCAGTCCTCACACTGCCGATCGCCTTCAAGGTCGCCGACACCGTCGTCCCGGTGAAGCCGATCGTGAAGGAAGACAACACGGTGCTCGAGCTGACGCCTGAGCAGGGTGTCACCGTTCCCAAGGACAAGCCGGCCAACGCGGTCAACGTCGTGGCGCAGCCGATCGCCTCGCCGATCGAGAACCAGCGCGCGCAGAACGAGTTCGCCAGCCAGTTCGGCATCGCGACCGCCGTCGGTGGCTTCCTCGGCACCGCCGTCGGCGTCATCGGCGGTGCGGTGATCGGCTGCATCCTCGGCCTGCCGTTCCTCGGCGTCGGCTGCATCCCGGCCGCGATCGCGGGCGCGGGCATCGGCGGCATCCTCGGCACCGTTGCGGTCGGCGGACCGATGCTCGCTGTCGCGGGTATCGATCTGATCAACACGCTGCAGGCGCCGGAAGGCACCACCAAGTGGGCGGACAAGCCGAGCGAGCCGAAGTAAGCCCTCGGTCTCACCCGCTCGTCAGATTCTCGGCGGCCCGCTCTCCTTCGGGGGGCGGGCCGCCGGTCGTTTACCCGGTCAGATCCAGCAGGCCGCGGACGACGTTCTCGCCCAGTTCCTCGCCCAGCGTGCCGAACGAGCGCTCCACCATTTCGAACGTCCCGTCCTCGCGGACGACCAGCACCGTGCTCGCCCTTGTCCCGTGCACGGTGTGCGCGACGAACCTGGCCGACAGCGCCCGCTCCATCTCATACGGGACGCCGGTGCGCGGAAGTTCGTCGTCGGCGGCTTCGGTGCGGTCGGCCAGCACTTCGAAGTAGCGGTCCACCGCACCGGGCTCGGTGCGCACGACCTCGCGCAGTCCGCGCACACCCGCCCGGATCTTGGGCCAGATGGGCTGTGGAGCGATCAGATCGGTTTCCGCCAGGCTCGGACCAGCCGACGTGACGAATGTGCCGTTGGAGAGCCCGTGGAAGCCCGCGGCGAGTTCGCGCGGTTCCGCGGCGCTGCGATTGGAGTGCCACCACAGCGTGCGCAGGTCGGAGACCACCAAGTTGTAGCCGTTGTAGTCGTCGGGTCCCGCGGCGACGTCGAGCACGTACTTCTCCGGCCCGGGGAACTCGCCCGCCGGACCGCGGTCGGACGCGCCGCGCAGAAAATCCATCAGCAGCGCGCCACGGGAACGGGCATCGAGACGTTGATCGGCGGGATTTCGCACGTTCGTGACGGCCGCGAAGCGATTGTCGGCGTGCGGATGGGTGCTCAGGCCGAGCCAGGTGCCGGGCGGTTCGCCCTCCGCCCGGCCGATCGCCCCGGTGTCGCGTCCGGCGAGCAGACCGGGCGCTTCCGGCCACCAACGCATGGACTCGGTCGGCCGGGTATAGAACTCGTCCCGGTTGGCGGCCACGATCAACCGGTATTCCGGGTGCGCGCGCCAGCCGATCAACACCAAACACATGCGGTCCAGGATGCCGGACCGCTACCGCATGCCATGCGGCGTTTCCCCCTGCGGGCCGCGTAAGGGCAGTGGAAAGCCCCGGAGACGGCGAAAGGCCGACAGCTCGACGCTGCCGGCCTTTCGCGCGTTCCCGCGGTCAGTTGGTGCGTACGCGCAGTCCCGGGTTGTCGGAGAGCACCACGTGCACCGGCTGCGCGAACAGCTGCGGCACGTTACCGGTGAGCGCGCCGATCAGGTTCGGGATCTCGCAGATCGGGTAGTCGGCCACCGACGACGCGCTGGAGATGCCGAGCGCCAACCGGCCGGTCACGATCGGGCCGCCGCTGTCGCCGGGCAGCGCGCAGATGTTGGCCGAGAAGCTCTGGGTGAGCTCCCGGTCGCCGACCTGCACGGTCTGGTCGACGGCGTTGACCACGCCGCAGCTGAAGCCGGTGCGCGCACCGGACTTGCACACCGGAGCGCCGACCACCGGGGTCGCCACGCCGTCGACCGGAATCGGAGCCGCGCCGGGCGCACGAACGCCGTTGTTGGCGAAGCGGTCCTTGGCCTGGTCGTTGATCCGGATGATCGAGTAGTCCTGCTCGCCGAGCACCGACTTCTGGAAGACGCCGAGCTGCGCGCCGAGGCGGTCGCCGTTCATCTCGTAGACGCCCGCGGCGTTGCCGCTGCCCGCGGACGGGATGTCCGGATTGCAGTGGCCCGCGGTGATGTTCACCGTGTTGCCGTTGCGGTCGGTGCCGTTGAAGCCGAGCGAGCAGCGCAGCGAGCTGCGTCCGGCGACCGAGGCGTAGCCGTCGCCGCCCGCGAGCGCGCCGCGCGCGTCGCCCGCGATGTCACCGGCCTGGAGAGTGCCCTGCTCGCCCGCCACCGGCGGGGCCATCACGATGACGCGCGCCGGGTCGATGAAGTTCGGCATCGGCAGACCCACCTGGTCCACGCGGACCGCGATCGCGTTGTTCACGGTGTCCACCACCGCGCCGCGCACCAGCGACCGCACCGACTCCGGCTGGCCCTCCAGCCAGCGCTCGAACGCGCTCTTCTCGCCACGCAGGGCCGCTTCGCTCTTGGCGACGTTACGGACCTCGAAACCGGCCGACTCCGCGGCCTTCTTCGCCTCGTCGGCGCCGGGGCCCTGCGCCAGCGCCACGACCGCCTTGCCCGCGTCATCCAGCCAGGAGCCGCCGAACACGGCCGGGTACTGCCGCTGGGCGGTGGTGGCGAACGCGGCGACCTGCTGCGCCAGCTCCGCGCGGTGCAGGTACTCGTCGGGCGAGATCTTCAAATCGCGGGTCACCGCGGCGACCAGCTCGGCGGGCAGACCGGGAGCATGGTCGGGTTGAGCCGTCGCTACTGCCGCCGTGGGCCCGAACAGCAGTATCGCCGCCGAGGCGGCGATCACTGTCTTTCGGATTACGGTCTGTCGCGCAGTCGATCGGGGAGGTCCTATACGTGGCAGGAGCATGAGCAGACTATATGGGGTTTGACGCGGGATGCCTACTCATCTTGTGGTTCCCGACTCGCTCATAGCCCTCCGACCGGGAGTATGCCGATCGCCACACCACGCGGGTGCGCGCTCAGCTCGCGTTCGGCCGGGTGCGCACGCTGATTCCGCTGCCGATTCCGCCGCCGGAGGAGGCGTCGATGTCGGCCAGGATCGCCCGGATCGGGATGCCGAGGGACGCGGTGCCGCCGTACTGCGCGAGCGCGACGTTGGCCTCGTTGCAGTTCGGCGCGTCCGCGGCGTTGGAGCCACTGGTGATGCCGAGCGCCAGCGTGCCGGACACGATCGCGCCGCCGCTGTCGCCGCCGAGCGTGCAGGCCGAGCTGGCGAAGCCGCGCACGGTCTTGCTCTCTCCCTCGGCGGTGTAGAGCTGGGTCTCCACCCGGTCGGCGACGACGAAGCCGCAGGTGAACGTGGACGACTGACCGGACTTGCAGACCGGGGCGCCGGTGATCGGGTCGGCGGTGCCGGTGATCGCCAGCGTCGTGCCGTTGGCGCCGCGCACCGAGGGCTGGTCCATGCCCGCCCGCACCGCGCGCTCGTTCAGCTTGATCACCGAGTAGTCCAGCGCGGACTGTCCGCCCAGCGAGGCGCGCACGAAGGTGCCCAGTTCGGGGCTGGCCGGAATGTCCCGGACGTTCGGCAGGTAGACGCCCGCCTCCTGGTTGCCCTTGCCCAGGTTCGGATCACAGTGGCCCGCACTGATGTTCAGCGCGTTGCCGGAGGCGTCGACGCTGTTGAACCCGAACGAGCACACGTCGACGGCGCGCAGCGATGAGTCCTGGAGCGAACCGGGTGCACTGATGTAGGTGTCGCCGCCCATCGGCCTGCGCTCGACCGGTCCGCCGCTGTTCGGCGACAGGATGACCTTGATGTTGGCCAGGAGCGTCGGCAGGTTGAGCATGTGACCCGCGGGCGTGTTGGCGACGCTGAGCACCAGCTGACTGTTCAGGAAGTCGATGGCCACGGAGTTGATCGCCTGCGAGATCTCGCGCGGCAGGCCGGTGATCCACTGGTTGAGCTGCACCAGCGAGCCTTCCAGGCTGTCCGCCGACACGGGGGCCAGCCGGGTCTGGTATCCGTCGGCCGCGGCGATCTTGGCGGCGTCCAGCGAGGTGACCGCCATGACGGGCTTGCCGTCGGCGCCGATCCAGGCGCCCGCGTAGGAATCCGGCCGCTCCGAACGGAATCCGCGCGCGTAGTCACGCAGCTGCTGGGCGCGCGCGGCGCGGTCCAGGTATTCCGTCGGGGTCATCTTCAGATCCCGCGCGATGGCCTGCACGAGTTCCGGAGGGAGATTGTCCGCGGCCAGCTGCGCCGGTGCTTCGGGTACCGCCGAGGCGGTGGTCGTGCCGAACAAGGGAGTCAGGAGAACGGTCGATGCGATGGCGACAGCTTTGACCGCGGCGCGACGCGCCACCAACTTGCGCATGAAGTCCCTTCGTCGGCACGCACGTGCCAGCTAAATCCGTGGCCACGGGCAGAATCCGTTGGCACACAGTCTTCGTCCAGCAATCGACCGGTGTGTGGAAAATCATCCGACAACCCGGTCAGCGCAACACTCTAAGCCACAAACCCGAGAAGGACGCTACTAATCACCGACTACCCGGTATTCCCATTCCGGGGATGGTCGGGATCTGCGGCAGCTGCTGACCGAACGGATTGGTCGTGGGCGTGATGGTCCGCGTCGTCGAAGTCCGAGTGGGGGTGGTGGTCGGCGTGGTGGTGGGCGGCGTCGTGGTGGTCGGTTCCGGCGTCGGCGTGGTCGGTTCCGGCGTCGTGGTCTCGGTCACCACCGGTGGCTCGGACGTCTCGGTGGTGGTGGTCGCCGTGGTGGTCACGACCGGCGGCGGGGCCGGGAGCACCGACGTCGGCTCGGACTTGGCGTCGGGCAGCGGCGGCACCGGCGTCTCGCTGCCGTCGCGCAGCAGCATGGCCACCACGATGCCGCCGAGCACCAGGCCGATCGCCGCGGCGCCCGCGATCACCAGCGGCGTGCGTTTCGGTTGCCGCGCTGGAACCGCCGGCTGTGGTTGTTGCTCGACCTGCTTCGTTTCGGTGGCCGCGATCGGCTCGGCGATCGGCATGGCCGCCGAGTACGCCTGCGGCTGCGCGTCGGCGGCGGGCACGGCCGGGATGACGATGGTGTCCACCGTCGAGTTCTCCGCGGTGGACGGGTCCGGCGGGGTGGCCCCTGCCGGAGTGGCGAGCACCGCCGCCAGCGCCCCTCTGGCCGCGTCGTGGGCGAACGATCTTCCGTCGGCTCCGGTTTGGGCGCTGGGCAATTCACCCTCGCTGACCAGCAGCACCGAGCGCAGACCGAGGTAGTCCAGCGCGTCACGCAGCGAACGCACCTGCTCGGCGGGCCAGTCCGCCGGATGCGTCGCGTAGAACTCGGCCGCTCCGCTGAGATGTTCGGCGGCCAGGTTGATCAGGCAGAACAGGGCGGTCGCGACGAGGTCTTCGGCGCGGTACGCCTCACCGTCGTCGACGGGGATACCCGCCGGGTCGCCGACGGCGGCCACGAAGCCGCTGATCGAGTGGGACTCCTCCGTGGGCGGGGGACCGCCCAATTCGGCGTCTCCGTCCTCGGACATGTGCAGTACCGACTCCCGGACGATGTACTCCGGCTGCTCGTCACCGTCGGTGACGATGACCGCCGTGCACTCGTCGTCGGCGACGCGCAGGCCAACCCCAGTGGCCATCCTCACCTACCTCGCTTCGGCGTTCCCGCTGACGGAACCGCACCCGGTCACACCAGAAGCGAACCGTGTCCCATGGCGCGGAGCATCGACAATAACTCCGAACGGGAACGGGCACCGACCCGGCGTCGGATGCGCGCGACGTGGTGCTCGACCGTCTTCGCCGAAATGTACAGGCGCGCACCGATCTCCCGATAGGTGAGCCCGAGCAGAACCAGCTCGGCCACTTCGCGTTCCCGTTCGCTGAGAATCGCGGCCTGCGGCGGCACGGGCGGCGGGGTGTCGCCGTTGTGCGCGGCCGGGGTCGCCTGCCGAGCCTGCGGCTCCTGCGGACGGGCGTCGGCGCGAACCGTGCGGGCCAGTTTGAGCAGCGCGGTGGCCGTCGCCGAGTCGGGCGCCGCGAGCGCCGCCTCGCTGGCCAGCCGGGCGCCGTCCCAGGTCATGCCGATTTCGGTGAGGGCGGCGACCGCCGCGTGGACCGGCGCGCTGACCACCTGGCCGCGCAGCACCAGCACCCAGGTACGGCCCGCGTCGGCGAGTACGGCGGCGTGCCGGTCACCCGCCTCGGCCGCGGCTTTCAACGCGCGCGCGTGCGGCAGCAGCTCCTCGGGGCTCTCGTGGGCGATCGCGGCCTGCACGCCGTACCAGTGGAAGGCGTTGGACCACGCGGGCGGATCGTCCAAGCGACGCAGCAGCGCCAGCGCGGCGTCCACCAGGGGCGCGATCCGTCGTTCGTCGCGCATCCGGATGGCGGCCAGCCATAGTTCGCCGATCGGCAGCAGCGCCAGCAGGTCGGTCTGCACGTCGTCGAACAACGGATACGCCGCCTGCCACGCACGGGCCAGCGCGGTGTGGTCGCCGCTGCGCCGGGCGAGACCGACCGCGACGCCGTGCGCGAGCAGGCGGTCGCGGACGTCGAGCCGATCGTGGTCGAGCGCGGCCACGGTGGCCGCGGCGGCGCGCTCGTCGCCGCCGAGCATCGCCGTCCAAGCCGCGAGCACGTCGAGTTGATGGCAGCGCAGGCCGCTCGCCGTGGCTCGCCGCAACGCGTCCTGGGCGCGGCGGGGCTCGCCGGTGCCGAGCGAGAGCAGCGTGGCGATGGAGGCCGCCGTGCAAGGCAGGAAGCGGTCCACGCCCGCGTCCGCATGGGCGGCCTGGACCAGCGCCGATACCGCGGCGGCGGTGTTGTTGCCCGGTTCGATGGTGTCCGCGAGCGCGGTCGCGATCAGCCGCGCGTGCGCGCCCGCTTCGGTAGGCGGCCACTTCGTCGCCGAGGAGGACATCTCCCGCGCGCCTGTCACGTCGCCCGCCAGGCACAACACCGTGGCGCCGACGGCCCAGTCCGGGCCGACCCGGTGCCCCCCGAGCCAGGTGTACAGCTGCGCCGCGCGACCGACCAGGCCGCGGCGGGTGAGCACCGCCGCGCAGATCCGCACCGCCGTGGCGAGGTCCGCGCCCGTGCTGCCCGACCGCGCCAGCATCGGCTCGGCCAGGCGCATGGCGGTCTCACCGTCGCCGGTCCTGGCGGCCGCCTCGGCCCAGCGCAGCGCGATCAGATCCAGTTCCGCACCCGCGGCCGCCGCCGCGGCGTAATAGCGAACCGCGTCGCGACCGGCTTGCTCGGCGGCGTCGACGAGGAAAGAGGCGAGCCGCGGATCGCGGACGCCGGACTCGGCCAATTGCAAGGCGGTGCGGTCGCGCAGCAGGCCCGCCTCCAGCCGGGCGCCGAGCAACCGGCGCTCGACCGCGACGAACCTGCGGTCGCCGAGCAGCGTGCGCAGTGGGGCAACGGCGGGTTCCAACAGCAGGTCGGCGTCGGTCACCAGGGCGCTGGCCCTGGCTCGGTCGATGAGATCCTGCGCGACGGCCTGCTCCACGTCGAGCACCTCGGTGAGCTCGCTGGAATCCAGGCCGGTGCCCGTCGTGGCGACAACCAGGGTCTCCAGCAGGTCGGGCGCGAGGTTGTCCAGCAACCCGCGCGCCCACGCGGCGACGGCCGTGTCGACGGCGGTGATGCTCGCGTCCAGACGCGCCGAGCAGGCGGCTGTCAGCGCGGCCACCACGCCGCCGCGGATACCCGCGGTCTGCACATGAATGTGCTGCGCGACCTGACGCGGCACCATCATGCCCAGTTCTCGGGCGAACGGCGCCATGTCCGCGACGCCCAGTGGGCGCAGGTCGACCACGCGACCACGCCGGGCGACGGCGTCGGCGAGCATCCGCAGCCGCGGGTCGTGCGGGCGCGGCTGCGCGGCGATCACCATCGTTCGATGCCCGGATTCCACTGCGGCGCAGAGGTATTCGAGATCGAGTCGGCCAAGCGTGTGGGCATTGTCGATGATCAGCGCGGGGCGGGCTATGTCGGTCGTCACGCCCGCGGTGCTCGTCGTGTGGTGCACGGGGTGCGCGCCGTTGCGCGCATGCGCGTGCTGGAGCGCGGCGATGTCGTCCTGCAACGGGACGCCGCGGGCGCGCAGACGAGCCCGGATCTCCGCGAGGAGCGTCGACTTGCCGGTCTGGGACCGGCCGCGGATCAGGTAGATCACCGGTTGGTCGTCGGCGGAATCCAGATCGCGGAAGATGTCGCGGGCGCAGGGGAGGGTGTCGAAGGCGGTATCAGCCACCGGAGCCTCCCAGGATCTCTCCGGGAGCGCGCAGCACCGTGCCGAGGGTGTCGCCCAGCCCGCCGGTCGGCAGGCTCGGGGCGGTCGGCGGTGTAGGCCGGGGCTGTTGCTGGGTCGGCGCGGGTGGGATGGTCGGCGCCGGTGCGGGCGCGGGAGCAGGAGACGGCTGTTGGGATTGCGGCTGCGGCGCGGGTTGCTGCGCCGGGGAGTCCACGGCGGGCGCGGGGGCAGGTTGATCGGGATTCTGTTCGCTCTTCACCACGGCCGCGGTCGTGCCCTGAGCTGCGGACGAAGGCGAACCGGCCTGCGGCGCTTCGTTCCTTGCCCGCGGTCGGCCGGTGGCGCTCGCCGAGTCCGTGGCGGCGACACCGGAAGATGCGGATTCCGTGCCCGTCTGCGCGCCCGTCGTCGCGGCGACCTGGACGGCGCCGGTGCCGGACTGCTCGGTCGAGGCGGGGTTGTCCTGGCCGGACTGGATGCTGGTGCCGATCGCGAGCGTGCCGGTCGCCAGCAGGCCGATGGCGGCCGCGATACCGGCTACCACCGCGATGCGCTGCCTGCTGATCAGTGCGCGCCTGCGCGCAGGCGGCTCCTCCGGCAGCGCCGCCAGTCCCGCCGAGGGCAGCGCTCGGGGCTGCGGCACGGTCTCGTCCTCGACCACCGGATCGACCATGGGGAGTTGGTCGGTCTCGGCGGCGAGCAGGTCGGCGGCCAGCAGCGCCGCGCCGCGTGCCGTGGTGTGCTCGGGATCCGGGGCCGCCACGACCGGCAATCCGAACTCGGAGGAGACGAGTTCGGCGACCAACGGTATGGCGCCTCCTCCTCCGGTGAGCAGGACGCGGCCGACGTCGCCGATATCGAGCCCGGCGCGGTGCACGGCGTCGCGTATCAGGTCCATCGCACTCAGCAGCGGTCCGCGCAGCAGGTCTTCCAGTTCACCGCGCACCAGACGCACGGTGCTGCCCTGCGGATCCGCGGGGTCCACACGCACCGGAACAACGGTCGCGGTATTTATGGAAAGCTCTTCTTTCGCTTTCCTGCAGTGCTCGCGCAATGCCGATAATCCGCGTTCCACCATTGGATCGAACGGATCGAAATCCGCGGCGAGCACCGCATTAGCCAGGACATAGCGCATGGTCAGCAGATCGAATTCCGCGCCGGCGACGTCGGTGCTGCGCAACGGTGTGCCGAGCAGGCTGGCGTGCTCGCCGGTACGGACCACCGAGACGGTCGAGCCGGTCGCGCCGAGATCGAAGACGATCACCGCCCCGTCGTCGGCCCTGCCGTGCGCGGCGTCGAGCCAGCGGATCGCGGCGGTGGGCTCCGGCACCAGCGTCACCTCGCCGAGTCCGGCCCGCTCGAGGGCGTCGCGCTGGACGTCGACGGTGTGCCGCGACCACCAGGCCGGGTGGCAGGCGACCGTCGCCTGAACGCCGCTCGGGCCGCTCTCGGCGGCGATCTCGTCGACCAGGCAGCCGATCGAGGTCGCCACCAGGTCGGGGGCGGAATAAGATGAGCCGTCCTCGGCGAGGATGCCGACCGGGTCGCCGACCCTGGCGAGGAAACCCTCCAGCAGAACGTCGCTGGAATGGCGGCCGGTGGAGCCGGCGCCCGCGCCGAGCATGGGCGCCATGTCCGGCGACAGCCGCAGCACGCTCGGATGCGAGCGTAGGTAGCCGCCGCCGGACCGGCCGAGGCCGTCGTCGCCATCCTCCGTTGCCGCCACGGCGACCGAATTCGACGCTCCGACAGTGATGCCGAGCGCCAGGCGCTGTGTCATTCGAGAACCCCGTTCGAGAAGCTGTCTGTTCCGGTGTCGCTGCTGCATGTCCGAGATCGTGCGCTGGGCGTTGTGGTTGCCGACGCAACCGTTCTGTCGGTTGCTGGCCATCCGCCGTTACTTCGTTAGGGGGACGTTTAGGGAAATTCCCCTAATTCCGCTCCCACCCCTATCCGGCGGCCCCGGCCGGTCGTAGGGGTCCGCCCCGTTTCGGCGTAACGCGATGCGCTCCTAGCGTGATTTGCATTCCAACGACTGCGGATCAGCGAGGTCCGCCGGGACTCAGGAGAAGATTCTCATGACACCCAACGCGATTCTGGAGTTCATCCTCGGTCTGCTGCGGAACCAAGAGGCCGCGGTCGCCTACTGCGCCAACCCGACCCAGGCGCTGGCCGCCGCAGGCCTGAGCGCGGTGACGCCGGAGGACATCGCCCTCTGCGCCCCGATGGTCGCCGAGTCGGCTCTGGTCACCGGCGGTTCCCAGTTGCAGTCCATCGTGGCCGCGGGCGCGCAGACCGGCACGGCCGCCGCGATCGGTGCGGCGAGCACCGTGGGCGCGGCGGCGGTGGCGGATGCCGGAGTCGACCTCGGCACCGATCTCGGCGTGGATCTGGGTGCCGGTGCCGGTGCGGGTGGCGGGCTCGACGTCGACCTCGGTGTCGGTACGGGCGTGGACGTGGGTGCCGGACTGAACACCGCGATCGAAACCGGCCTGGAGCTCGGCGCAGGTCTGGGCGCGGGGCTGGCGGCGGGCCTCGAGACCGTGGTGAACGCGGGCGCCGACCTGTCCGCCGCCGTGGGCGGCCTGCTCGGCGCGGGCGCTCAGGTGATCAGCGGTATCGGCGCGGGCCTCGACCTGAACGCCGACGCCCAAGGGCTGGGCGACATCGCCGCCGGACTGGAGACCGGCCTCTCCACCGGCATAGACGCGGGCGCCGGCCTCGGCGCGGGCCTGGAAGGCGCGGCGGACGCGGCGGTGGGCTTGGGCGCCGGGCTGGAAGGCGCGGTGAACGGGGCAGCGGGCTTGGGCGCCGGGCTGGAAGGCGCGGTGAACGGGGCAGCGGACCTGGGTGCCGGACTAGGCGCGGGGCTGCAAGGCGCGGTGGACGCCGCAGCCGGTCTGACCACAGGCCTGGACGCCGCTTTGGGCACGGGTGCGCAGGCGGGCGCGGGCCTCGGCGGTGTGATCGACGCGACGACCGGTTTGACGACCGGGCTCGGCGCGGGCCTGGGAGGCGCGGTGGACGCGGCAACCGGCGTGACCGGGGGTATCGGCGGCAGTGTGCAGACGGGAGCTGATCTCGGTGCGGGTATCGGGGGTGCTGTCGACGCGACGACCGGGCTCGCCGGGGGCCTGGAAACCGCCATCGGTGGCGCGGCGGACATCACGACGGGTGTCGGCGCCGGTCTGGAAGGCGCTGTGCAGGGTGCCACGGACATCTCCGCGGGATTGAACGCGGGCCTGGAGGGTGGTCTGGGCGCGGCGACCGATGTGACCTCGGGCCTGGGTGCCGGTCTTGGGGGGGCTGTCGACGCGACGACCGCCCTCGGCGCGGGTCTGGACAGCGCGGTCGGTGGTGCGGTGGACCTCACCACCGGTGTGGGCGCGGGCCTGGAGGGTGGTCCGGGCGCGGCGACCGACGTAACCGCGGGGCTCGGTGCGGGTGTCGGGGGAGCTGTCGATGCGACGACCGGTCTCGGCGCGGGCTTGGGTGGCGCCGTCGGTGGTGCGGCTGATGTCGCCGCAGGTCTCGAGGGAGCTGCGGGTGCAGCAACTGATCTGACCACGGGGCTCGGTGCCGGTGTCGGCGCGGGCCTGGAGGGTGCCGTTGATGCGACGACCGGTCTCGGTGCGGGTGTGGGGGGAGCTGTCGATGCGGCGGGTGGCTTGGCTACGGGTGTGGATGCGGCGCTGGGTGCCGGCGCAGAGGCGGGTGCAGGCCTGGGCGCTGGGCTGAACGGTGCTGTCGATGCGACGACCGGCCTCGGCGCGGGCTTGGGTGGTGTGGCTGATGTCAGCACGGGTCTGGGGGCGGGCATCGGCGGAGCTGCGGGTGCGGCGACCGATCTGACCGCAGGCCTCGAGTGCGCGATCGGCGGGGTGGCGGATCTCGGTACCGGCGTGGGTACAGGCCTCGAAGGGGCCGTTGATACGACGACTGGTCTCAGTGCGGGCATTGGGGGTGCGGTCGATGCCACGACGGGGCTCGGTGCGGGTCTGGAGGGCGCTGCGGGTGCCGCCACGGATCTCGATGCGGGTCTCGAGGGCGTTCTCGACGCGACAACCGGCTTCGGCGCGAACCTCGGAGGTGCTGTGGATGGTTCCGCCGGCGCTGCTACGGACTTGACCGCGGGCGTCGGTGCGGGTCTCGGCGGCGCTGTCGATGCGACGACCGGCTTGGGTGGGAGCCTGGGAGGTGCTGTGGATGGTTCCGCCAGCGCTGCTACGGATTTGACCGCTGGTGTCGGTGCGGGTCTGGAGGGTGCTGCGGGTGCCGCCACGGGGCTTGGTGCGGGTCTCGGCGGTGCTGTGGGTGGTTCCGCCGGCGCTGCTACGGATTTGACCGCTGGTGTCGGTGCGGGTCTGGAGGGTGCTGCGGGTGCCGCCACGGGGCTTGGTGCGGGTCTCGGCGGTGCTGTTGATGCGACGACCGGCTTGGGCGCGAATCTTGGAGGCGCTGTGGATGGTTCCGCTGGCGCCGCGACGGGTCTTGGTGCGGGTCTGAACGGTGCTGTCGATGCGTCGAACGGTCTTGGTGCGAATCTCGGGGGCGCCGCGGGTGCGGGTCTGGAGGGCGCGGTGAACGGAGCCGGTGGGGTGACCACCGGTTTGGACGCGGCTCTCGGCAGCGGTGCGCAGGCGGGTGCCGGTCTCGGCGCCGGGGTGTCCACCGGGTTGCACGGGGCGGCCGACGCGGGTGCGCAGATCGGGTCGGGTCTGGAGACCGGGCTTGGAGGCGCGCTCGATGCCACCGGGCAGGCGACGACCGGGCTCACCGGCGGAATCGACACCGCCGCGCAGGGTTCCGGCAACCTGGCCGCCGGACTCGGAAGCAACTTCTCCTCCGCCATCGGTGGTGCCGGAAGCCTCGGAACGCAGGCGACGGCGGGCCTGGAGACCGGACTCGCGACGGGTCTCGGCGCGGCCGTGAACACCGGAGCGGAGCTCGGCGGCGGACTGGACAGCTCCCTGCACACCGGCGGGCAGGCCGGTGCGGGCCTCGGGACCGGTCTGGGCGGGGCGCTCGACGCCGGAGTCCACGGGGCGAGCGGCCTGGAGACGGGCTTGTCCACCGGCCTCGATGGGGCCCTGTCCACCGGCGTGGGCGGTGGGGCACACGCCGGTACCGGCCTTGGAGCCGGGCTGACCGGTGCCATCGACGGCGGTGCGCAGGCAGGTGCGGGGCTGGGTTCGGGGCTTTCGGCTGGGCTCGATGCGGGAACTCACGCTGGTGCCGGACTCGCTTCGGGGCTTTCGGCTGGGCTCGATGCGGGAACTCACGCTGGTGCCGGACTCGCTTCGGGTTTGTCGGCCGGACTGGGCACGGCCGCTGAAGCCGGTGCGGGACTCGGCTCCGGACTTTCCACCGGGTTCGAGGGTGCGGCTGGTTCGGGCTTGGAGACCGGCTTGTCGACCGGTCTCGGCGCTGCGGGCAGCGCGGGTGCGGGTCTGTCGAGTGGTC